>JAFIFY010000060.1 GCA_020831765.1 Phycisphaeraceae bacterium
CTAATCGTGGTTCGTCTGTCTTTGCGTGGCGTCGCTCACAACGACCTTGGGCGACACAATATCCTACTTGCAGATGATGGGCGCGTGTTCGTAATCGACTTCGATCGCGCCACGCAATGCTCACCAGTTGCCGCGCTATACCGCAACTTCTTTCGGCGCTTGGGCTCGCGGGGTCCGATTGCTAACATACGCAGTTTATTTCAATATGTGTTTCGGACACGCAGAGCGAGGCCCAAGGCAACCTCAGAGAAATAAGCACACTGAGAGGTCGCCACGGATGATGGGCGCGCCGGAAGGATAACGTTCGTGCAGAAGCTTATTGTATGTGCGTTAGCCTGCTGTCGGTATATTGATATGTAATAACGAAACTAAGGACATCGAAGCATCTACGCAGATATATCTATCGTGAGTAATGCGGGCTAATTCGTTGACCTGACCCTGCGCAACAGAACCTTTATGGGTTGGCTCAGCCGCTGCTTCTCCTCTCTGGTGAGGGAAAAACACAGAGCGACGATCAGACCGACTCCCCAGAACGTCAGGCAGAAGGCGATCGCATAATTCAAGGTCGGCTCAAAATAGTGTGGCCACCAGAAGCCCCAGTAGCAACGCGGGCACGATCGACACGGCGACCGGCAAAACCGTCTTGCTGATCCAATCCCGGTACCGGAGCTTGAGCAGTCGGCATGCCACGGCCACCTCGACCAGGGTGCTCAACAGGGCGAAGACCGCGAACAGAACGGCCATCGCATTGGCTGACGAACATCCCGCTTCGCCATTTCGCGCCGTCAAGCTGGGCGCCATCATGAGCTTTCGGAACTTGAACAACTGGTTGTAGGGCCATCAACAAGATATAATGCCGTCGAGTGGGCTTCTGAGGTCCTGTAATAGGGCTCACTGGGTACCTAGCACGCCATCGGGGAGAGACACTAGCTGAAAGGACATTTTGTGGCATACCATGCTCTTTTGTACTCGATCCAGGAAAGTTTGCGGAAGGTTGTTCGACGAGATACTTGGCTCTGGAGACTTTTAAAGGGGTCCAAGGATCGAGCCCTGGGATTTCGGGACCGCATGCACGAGCGATCTTGGAAGCGGGCTGCGGAATCGTTCGAGAGTATACTTGAGCAAAGAGGTCGCGCGGGGCCGGCGTTTTTCTTTGTCCAAATCGGCGCGAACGATGGGGTCAGAAATGATCCGCTCCGCTACTGGATTCTGAAATATGGATGGAGCGGCATATTCGTCGAGCCTCTGAAACCGCTTTTTGACAGACTCCGCAAGAACTACGCGTCGCCAACCGTGTCTGCGGGTCATTTGTTTTTTGAGAACTCGGCGATTGCTGATGAGAATGGATCCCGCGAAATATTCAAGCTGGCCGATAAGCACATGCGGACTGAGGGACAGCATGGCCTGGCATCTTTTTACACCGACCGGGCGCTATCAACATTCGCATCTCGAGACATGCTTGATTCGGAGATCGTGAACTGCATGACTCTGGACTCGTTGTTTGAGAAGTACAACGTAAGCAAAATTGATTTGCTTCAGATTGACACAGAGGGTTACGATTTTGAGATAATCAAGCTCATCGATTTCAATCGTTTCTGCCCACGCATTATTCATTTCGAACACAGGCATCTGAGCAGCCGGGAATATAAGGCTTGCTTATCGCTTCTCAGAGGATGGGGCTATAAGGTGATCGAAAAGCAATACGACACCGCTGCGGTTCAGCCTGATAATGATGCGGGGACAAAGCAACATCGGCCGCGAGAGCACACTTGCGCCTGATCCAAGTCCTGGTACGCCCGACTCCACGCCCGATCGTCACGGGACTGTGCGTTGCTGGCGCCGGTCTGTCGGCAATGGCATCAAGACTCGTGCTTTTCCCTGAGGGGTGGCGCTTCGGCGAGGGTTCGGGCGGGAAACTCAGTCTGGCTGACCACTCCCCTTGCCTGCAGCCGCGCAAGCAACGCCGCATCCGTAATCGCTATGTTGTCACGGAAGAATGCGTCGATGACCTCATCGGGCAGATCACGGGCGATCTTTGACAATTCGTAACGCACGGTGAAGGCACGTTGGGACTCAATAAGTTCTGACTGTCGATCACGGAACTTCCTCTTGAAATCCGTGGGCCGGCACAGGTCATAGTGCAGAACGTTGCCCTTGTAGACTGTTTGAGGAGCTTGGCCGTTATGGGCCCGCCAACGATGGATGTTGAACTTAAAGCTGGCCGCTCGACTTGCACGGACAATCGATTTATGTCCAAGGTAGCCCAAATAGTAGCTGCGGGGAATAGCCATTTGCGTAATCGGATGCCTCATCGGTCGGATCACCGATCGGCCAAATCGCAGCCGATAAAGCCAATGTTCGAACCGACTGCGGGCGGAAAAGCTTCGCGTGAGTTTGTAGAACAGCGAGCGCAGGATTCGGACTCCGCCATCCGTAAAAATGAACCGCTTGAAGTAGCTGTTGCAGTCGGTAAATGGCGATGACACGTTCAACGAAGTCGGCACCACTTCCAGATTTCTCAAAAATACTTGATCGACGTAGTCGTCGACACCGGCCAACAATTCCGTGAATCGCTCATGTCGCATGGGCGATTCATCAGAGACGTAAATCAATTCGTCGGGGTCGATGCCGACCAGCCATTCGATGCCAAGCTCGTGCGCGCGCTTGGCCGCATACGCGGTGTTAATGCGCTTGCGGACATCGTGGTTGATATCCCATCGTGGCAGACTCTCTTCGAACCATGTCGGGGTCCGTTCGCCGAACAGCCCACTGATCTCCTCTGGCCTGATCGAATCCCGGCATTCAACGTCCGGCAGATTCATCATCATCTGGGGCGCATCGTCGGTTGTTCGGTCCCAGAAGATGAAGAATCGACGACAGCCGAGGGCTCGATGGTAGCGAACGGCGTCCGGGAGGAGTTCGGCCTCGTTCCTAACACTGTAGATGATGGCGAAGCTTGATGACATTGCTTAAGGGCCCGAGAAGAACGTTGAAGGCGCAAGGGGCCTTCCGGTTGCAGGGACGTTGCGGGCGTGGCAGTATCGCAATTGCCTGAACAAGCAGAACGGGCAAGTCATGGTTTAGCAGCCACAATAACCGGGTTCAATGACTTCGAACGACCCCGTCCAGTTCAATTTGAAGTATGTCCCACGCCCCGCCGCTTGTCAAGAATCAGGCGATTGGTTTGGGCTGGCCACGAGGGTCCAGACATGCTTGATCGGACGGCTTCACGCAGTCGATCCACCAAGTCGCCATCACGAGGTTCCGGGCACGGGCATGCCGATCTGCTGGGCATGTCCGGAACGGGCCCACCATGCACGTCGTAGAAGCTCGAAGGCTTGAAATTGTGGCAACGTTGTCGCGTAAATCCGCGCGATGAAGATGATGCTCGCCGGCAGGAGGGAGGAAGCGGAACCCAGGTAACTGCCCTGCTTGTGGAAGACCAGAAACGAGAAGACAAACACGGCGAAAAGGGCCGTGGCCAGACTTCGCGCCTCAATTGAATTCCGGGACATCCGAATGAGCCGGACCCCATGGACGACCGTATAGCCGACCACGCACATCCAGATGATCAATCCCACAATGCCCTTCTCGGCGAGAATTTCCGGAGTCAATATGTGGCAGTAAATGCCCACGATTTGATAGCTCATGCTGGCGGCTTCACCGAGGCCAAGCAGCCAGTAAACCGGCCCGGCCTCGGCCCAGAAGGAAAATAACTGCGCGACCAATCTTCCACGATTCTGGGTCGGGTCATCAAGAATGGCCATGAATCGGTCAATATTGGCCATTCCGGCAAACAGATACAGAAACACACTCAGGAAAACGAGCCCGCCGATGGATACCGCCGCGAACTGCTTGATGTTCCTGATCGGACGGGCGATCGGCATGAACGCCAGAACGATCACCAGGGAGAAGATCAACTGGCCTCGGGATTCACTCTGAATACTCAGCCACGAGGCAAGCGCAATGGCCGTCCAGCGGTAGATCGTCCACCACAAGGTGCTTTTCTGTGGAACCATCAACAGGGCGGCAATCAGCACATATCCCGCATAGGTGGAAAGCGCCAGCGGGTTGGTGGTCATGTCTCCATAGGCGTGCTCGATGACCAGCCCCCGACCGGCGAAGCCACCGTAGAGCAGGATCAAGCCAATCAGGGGAACGCTGATCAGGATCAGGCAAACCATGCCTTGGCGAAATTCACGAAGATCGGATACCAGCAGCGGCGCAACGAGAAAACCGAAGAGGATGAGGAACTGCGCCCTATTGATGAGGTCGAGGCCAGCCGGAAGATCGTAGTGCCAGATGAGTGTCGCCGCGCTCCAGAACATCAGAAGATACCACGCAATGCCGCCGGCCGACAGGGGCATCAGGATGCGCTGGCCGCGCATGAGCCGTGCCATGATCGAAACGACAACAGGAATCGCCAGGACCGCGTAGGGCAGGTACCGATCGACGAGAAACGGGCCACCCATGACGCGGCCGAACTGCACCATGACAAACATGCTCGCGGCGATGCCCAGGGCCGCGCCGGGATAGCGGAGCACCGCAAAGGTGCCGATCACGCAGACGGCGGCGAAAAGTGCAACAGCGATCCAAGCCATGGAATCTTCAGTTTAGCCGAACCGAGCCGTTTCGGACAGAGTCGGCGGCATCAGCCGCCTGGTGGAATTGTTACCCGGGTCCGACCAGCGAGTACGCGGTATCCGCCCCGGTGGTTCGATCGGACGCCGCGCCAGCGAACCCGATTCACCCCATACGCAATATCGTCTTGATCGCTTGGCGGCTGAACTCAAACAGGCGGTGGAGCCGTCTCGGTGGGTGGAACACTCTATGGCGCAGCACTGCAAGTCCAATCGTGACGCAAAGCATAAACCTAATTCTGGGAGCAGGATATTTTGAACTCTTGCCGGGACGCAACGGGCTTTCGCCAGACCGCCGAACCCATACAGGATTCTCATGCGCTGTCCGCCGTGATGTAAACTCGAGGTCAAGCGGCCATGGTACAATCACTGGGTCCTGACCGGCCCATGGCTCTTGCGTGTTGGAGCCGACTCGAATCCGCCGTCCGCCGATCTTCGGACAGCTTACCATCATCCAATGACCTCCAAATTGATTCGTGTCACGATCCAGCAACCCGGGCTTGCGCAGTACCGCAGACCGGTCTACGCCGTGCTCGCCAAGCGGCAAGGTATTGTCCCACTTGTCCTCTACGACCATAAGCGTCGCGGTGGGCCGCCGCTGGTGGAGCCCGAAGGATTTCAGGCCGCGCCGGTCACGGCACAGCGTGTTCGAACACCCCTTGGCCCTCTCCTCTGGCATTCAGCGCATTTCAGGGCCGTGAACCGGAAGGAGGCGGATGTAGCGATCCTGTCCTGGTCCACGCGTTATCTGAGTCTGTTCCCGGCGCTGATCAAGGCCCGGCTGGCCGGTGTTCCGGTCATTCTCTGGGGTCATGGCTTTTCCAAGTCGGAGCGGTCGATCAAGCGATGGCTTCGCAATCTTCCGACCCGGCTGGCCGCGGCCACGCTTTTTTACAACCATACCGCCGCGCAACGCTTCATCGATGAGACTGGTCGGCGGGAATCGACGTTCGTCGCCCTCAATGCCCTGGACCAGGCCCCGATTCAAGAGGCGCGGCGACACTGGCTGGATCGGCCCGAGGAACTGGCGGCGTTCCGAGAACGTGAAAACCTGACCGCCGGGCGAACGATCCTCTTCGTCTCGCGATTGGACGCTCCGAACCATCTGGACTGGCTTCTGGATGCAACGGCGATCCTGGCGGCCGACATGCCCGAATTGCGAGTAGTCATCATCGGCAATGGCGAGCCGGAGAAGGGGCGGCTTCAGTCGATGGTGCGGGAGCGGGAGCTGGAGCGTCATGTCCGATTCCTGGGAGCGATTTATCGCGAGCCCGAGCTTGCGCCGTGGTTTCTCTGCTCGGATGTCTTTTGTTATCCAGCCAATATCGGGCTCTCGATCCTGCACGCGTTCGGCTATGGTCTACCGGTGGTGACCAGTGACCGGACGGAAAGCCAGAACCCGGAGATCGAAGCATTGCGGCCGGGTGAGAACGGCATGACCTATGTCGATGGCGATGTGCGGGACTTGGCGCGAACGTTGCGGGCGCTGCTGGGTGATGCAACGTTGCGTAAGCGGCTTGGCGAGGAGGCCCTTGCGACCGCGCTGGACCGCTTCACCCTTGAGAACATGGTGGATGGGTTCGAGCGGGCCATCCGCTATTGCGTGCGGAATTCCGGGAAGTCCAACGCCTTATAGATTGACCCGTTCGCATTCAGGTCCGGGCGCCTGATCGCCGGGCGGACCGGGATTCCGGAGCCGGAGCACATCCCCCTTGGGTCCGGTTGGTCCGTCCTTTCTAATTTTTCTTACTGGAAAGCGTGTAGCGAAGTTAAGGCCCCTGCCTTGTCTGCCGATAGTGCCGGGTGTGACGATTCCACCGTTCCCGATCGGTGGAGCGGCCTCCGGTGTTCCGGGGGCGGAAATGTGCGTGGACAGGGACCGATCACCCGGTGTGGGTTCGGCCCGAAGCCGGCACATGGCCATCGGGTGTCCACCGGGTCACTGAGGACCCAAGCCCCAACGTGGGGTCGGACAAGGGAAAGCATCAGGGAGGATTTCGATGAGTCGAATCAACACCAACGTCGGTTCCATGCTGGCACAGCGGATTCTGCGTAATCAGAATTTCGATCTGAGCAAGACAATGGAGCGTCTGAGCACGGGTCTGGCCATCAATCGTGGCGCGGACAACCCCGCCGGACTCATCGCCAGCGAGAAGCTCCGGGCCGAGAAAGCCGCGATCACCTCCGCCATCGGCAATGCCGAGCGTGCCGATCAGGTGGTCAACATCGCCGAGGGCGGTCTGCAGGAGATCAACGCGATGTTGATCGAGTTGCAGGGGCTGGTGACCGAGACGGCCAACACCGCCGGCCTCAGTCGCGAGGAACGGGAAGCCAACCAGCTTCAGATCGATTCGATCCTCCAGACCATCGACCGAGTCGCCTCGACCACGAATTTCCAGGGCACCCGGTTGCTCAACGGCAGCTTTGATTTCACCACCAGCGGGGTCTCCTCGAGCGTGCGTGATTTCAAGATTCACAGCGCCAAGCTGTTGCATGATGAGTCCCGGCCGGTGCAGGTGCTGGTGACGGCTTCGGCTCAGCATGGAGCGCTCTTCCTTTCGGCCGGGGCCGGTGCGTTGAATCTGTCTTCGCCCGGCGCGGTGTTCAGTTTCGACCTCGGCGGCAAGGAAGGCTCGCGGGTTTTCAGCTTCGCCTCGGGCACAGCGCTTTCCTCGATCGCCACGAACGTCAACTCCTTCCGTTCGGTGACCGGGGTTTCGGCGTTCGCCAGTGGCAATTACCTGGGCTTCCGCTCGGCGGAACTGGGCTCGGACCATTTCGTCTCGTTCCGGATGATCGAGCAGGGCGGCCAGGCGGGTGGCGTGTTCCACGCTTCGGCCAGCGACACGGCCATGGTCAACGCTTCCAGCGTCCGGACGCTCTCGTCACTTGCCGGAGGAACCGAGACGATTCGGGACATGGGCCAAGATGTTCGCGCGATCATCAACGGCATGACGGCGACCGGCCGCGGGGCCACGGCTTCAGTCAATACCGATTTCCTGGACTTGCGCTTGACCCTGACCGACGCCGGCGCACAGTCTTTGTCATCAATCGATGCGATGACCATCACCGGTGGCGGGGCGGTTTTCAACCTCGGTCCCAAGGTGAACATCCTCAATCAGGTCAGCATCGGGGTGGGCAATATCGCGATCCGGCACCTGGGCGGGCACGATGTGGGCGGATTCCTGAACGATCTGGGTGCGGGCTACAAAGCCAACGTGGTGGATGGCGACCTCGAGGCGGCTCAGCGGATCGTCGAACGCTCGATCGACCTGGTTTCCAACCTGCGGGGCCGCCTGGGAGCGTTCCAGAAAAACACCGTCGGCGCGACCATCCGTTCGCTGGGTGTGTCGCTGGAGAACACTTCGGCGGCCGAAAGCAGCATTCGGGACACCGACTTCGCCGCGGAGACCGCCAAGCTGACCCGCGGGCAGATTCTGGTGCAGGCGGCCACCAGCATGCTGGGCATCTCCAATAACAGCCCGCAGAGTGTGTTGCAGTTGCTCGGATAGGCGGTGCGAGATCGACAAAGGGCAGGCGGAGGAGAAACAGCCGGCTCCCGGGCATCATCAAGGTGATGCCCGGGAGCCGGCTGTCGTTATCGGACGGTCAGGAATCCGATATCGATTAATTCAAGTTTTTGGGACATTAATTCATCCACTTCGGGCGTTGAGGCCGATATTGGCGGAACCGATTTGATCTGGTATCGTGCCGGAATCCGCGATTTGGACGTTGAGGCGTGGTAATGAACGCTCGGTTCAGGAGACTCAAGGGCGGAATGTCAATCTCTCGCAGGACAGTGATGGTGGCGGGCATGGGTCTGGCTTTGGCCGGTTGTGTCCGCAGCAGCGTTGCGCCGCCGGTGAATCAGCAGTCCCGGCACCGCCCGTGGCTCGATCGTGATCAGCAGACCGCAGACCGATCGACCGCCTCGCCCCAGCCCTCGCCCCCCGCGGGCGTGTCGACGCATGCCCAGCCGGTCCCCGGGGCGATCGCCCGGCAGCACTGGACCCGGGTCGCCGGGCCCGTCTCCCGCGACATTCATGCAATGAACGGAGTGAATCGCATCACGGTTCACCACGAGGGGCACACCCAGGTCGAGTTCGCCGACGTTTCATCCACTCAGCAGCGTCTGGAAGCCATCCGAAGAACCCATACCGCGCAGCGAGGCTGGGCGGACATTGGCTATCACTTCATCATCGACCGCGCCGGCCGCGTCTGGTGTGGCCGCGATGTCCGCTATCAGGGCGCTCACGCCCGTGAGCAGAACGAGCACAATATCGGGGTGATGGTGCTGGGCAATTTCGGGGTTCAGGCCCCGACCCGTGCGCAGGTGGCCAGCCTCGAGCAGGTGGTGCGAACGTTGATGTCGTTCTACCGCGTCCCGGTGAACCGCATCTACACCCATCGCGAGCTTCCCCAGCAGCGGACGGCCTGCCCGGGCGACCAGCTTCAGGCCCACGTCGGCTGGCTCCGCCGCGCCCGCCTGGCGTGAACCACCGGCAGCGCCTGATCCACCTGGATATGGCTCGGCTCACGGGCGAATTCGGCCTCGCTCGATATTTCTCGCCCATGTTGGTGCGGAATAGCTCGTCCAGCGACGGGTTCTCGTTGTAGACTTCTGAGCCATGAGCGTATCCTGCCCCAGCATCGACACTTTGCGGCCATCGGATGTGGTTGAAGTGCTCCAGACGATGGTTCGGACGCCCACGGTGAATCGTCCGGGCAACGTTAATGATGGGCATTGGCCGGAGGAAGAACTCAGTGGATTGATGCAGGCGCTGGCCGAGTCGTGGGGCTTGCGCACACTCCGGCTGGCGGTGCCGGGTCGAGGTGAAAACCTCCTGATCACGATCGAGGCCGGATCGGGGCTGCCGTGGATTCTCTTTGATAGTCACCTGGACACGGTCAGCGAAGCGGGGATGGTGGTTTCGCCGTTCGGAGGAGAGATCAAGGATGGGCGGATGTTCGGTCGGGGCACCAGTGACACCAAAGGAACCGGCGCGGCCATGATGTGCGCCATGGGCCTGATGGCGAAGGAGAATCCGCCCGAAGACAGGAATGTGGGGCTGCTGCTGAGCGTCGATGAAGAGTTGGGCATGCGCGGCATCGGGCGGTTTGTGACCCACGATCTGGAAACGCTTGGCGGTCCGGTGGTCGGTGTCATTGTGGGGGAGCCGACCGCGCTGTACCCCCTGGTGGCCCACCACGGGTCGGTTCGGTATGAACTGGTCACTCAAGGTGTTGCGGCGCACTCCTCGATGCCGGATCTGGGAAAAAGCGCCATCAGCCTGATGTGTCGCTTCGTCACCGCGATCGAGGCCGAATATCGCCCCATGATGGAACGCCCCCACCCGCTGGCCGGCCCCCCGGCGTGCAGCGTCAATCAGATCCGTGGCGGGGATCAGCCCAACATCATCCCGGTGCAGTGCCGGGCTTCGGTCGATCGCCGCCTGACCTGCCACGCGGACCCGGAGCAGGCGGAATCGGAACTTCGGCAGGTTCTATCGGACGTGGCCAACCGGGTCGCCGGTGTTTCCGGCATGGCCGAGCAGTGGCGGCTCGAGCGGGTGAGCAGTTACCCGGGCCTCGATGATCGGACCGGCGAGACGTGGCAGCGGGCGGTACTCGGGGTTCTGGAAACGCTCGGCCACGAGGCTCGCCGGCTGGGAGCGCCGTTCTGCACCCATGCCGGGGCTTTCAGTCAGGCCGGCGTGCCGGCTGTGGTCCTCGGACCTGGTGATCCGTGGGCCGCTCACCGCGAGGATGAATCGATCCCTCTGGATCAGTTGGCACCGGCGGTCGAGGTCTACCGCCGCCTGGCCGGGATTCGGATTGACCCGCTGATCTGACCGATAGTAAAGGGGCCGATTGCCGAACCGGGGCGGCACCGGGGGGTGGTCCCCGTGGCCTGGGTTGGCCGGTCGCGATTGGCTGCTATGATGATTGATCCGCCTGTGCCCAGCCTCTGAGTGCTCACGGCGGAACTGAACCGATGGGAAGGTATCTGGAAGAGTTTTCCCGCCGGATCGATTCGAGGGCAGAGCGGACGAGATAACCAGCGTTCTTTGTTACGGATACGGATTCATGAGCAACGGCCGGACAGGCAAAGGCGGCGGTCGCGGGACCGAAGGTGGTGACGGCGGGTTCAAGGGACGTCGGGTGACCACCTGTTCGTTCTGTGGCAAGACGTCGCGGGAAGTCGGCCCGATGGTGGAAGGCCCCAACGATGTCTATATCTGCGCCAATTGCACGGACCTGTGCCAGAACATCTTCAAGCAGGAGCGCCGCCGCGTCGAGACCGGCAGGCCGCTGTTTGGTTCCATCCCATCGCCCCGGCAGATCAAGGAGTTCACCGATCAGTATGTGATCGGACAGGATCAGGCCAAGCGAACACTCGCCGTCGCGGTCCACCAGCATTACAAGCGACTTTCGGCCAATGAGAACAAGGACCAGACGCCGGTCGAGCTGGACAAGAGCAATGTGCTCCTGCTGGGCCCGACGGGCTCGGGCAAGACGCTGTTGGCTCGCACGCTGGCGCGAATGCTCAATGTTCCCTTCGCGATCGGTGATGCCACGACGCTGACCGAGGCCGGCTACGTCGGTGAAGATGTTGAGAACCTGATGCTCAAGCTGCTTCAGGCCGCGGATTTCGACCTTGAAGCGGCACAGCGCGGCATCATCTACATCGATGAAATCGACAAGATCGGCAAGACCAGCCAGAACGTCTCGATCACGCGTGACGTCTCCGGCGAGGGCGTGCAGCAGGCGCTGCTGAAGATGCTCGAAGGCACGATCGCCAACGTGCCGCCACAGGGCGGACGCAAGCATCCCGAACAGCAGTACATTCAGATCGACACCACCCACATTCTCTTCATCTGCGCCGGCACCTTCGTCGGCATCGAGGACACCATTCGCAAGCGGCTCGGCCGCAAGGCGATCGGTTTTGCCAGCGAACGATCCGAGGACGACCGCACAAGTGATGATTCCTATGTGCTCTCACAGGTCGTCGCCCAGGATCTGATCAACTACGGCATGATCCCCGAGTTGATCGGCCGCCTGCCGGTGCTCACTTCGCTGAACATGCTCAGCGAAGAAGCGATGATCCAGATACTGACCGAACCCAAGAATGCCCTGGTGCGGCAATACCAGCATTTCTTCTCGATGGAGGATTGCGAGCTGGAGTTCACGCCTTCGGCCCTGTCGCTGATCGCCAAGCGGGCCATCTCGCGCGACACCGGTGCCCGGGCGCTGCGCGGCGTGATGGAGGACATCATGATCGACCTGATGTTCGATCTGCCCGATGTCCGCAAGGCCGGCGATAAGTTCGTCATCGATGCCAAGGCGATCGAGCAGCGAAAGCCCCTGGCCGAGGTTCAGACCCGGGCCAAGGAATCGGCCTGATCGGCGACGGCCGTGTACGAAACATCTTCAGGAAGTGGTCAGTGGGCTGAAGCGCGATCCTTCCAGCGGAATCTTGCGATTGACCGGCGGGCCCTTGGGTACCTTCGGGCCAATGACCACCAGGCCGATGAACGTCAGCACGTTCACGCCCAGCATCCACCAGTGAATCGCCGGCACCTTGAGCGCGACCAGAACCGCCGCGGCCAGCAGCAGGATCAGGCTGACTGGGATCAGGCATCGCCAGGCGAGCTGCATGAGTTGATCGAAACGGAATCGTGGGATGGTCCACCGGATGACCATCACCAGGGCCACAATCAGGAACATCTTGAACGCGAACACACCCACATTGAGCAGAACCAGCGGCAGACCGCCGGCCGCCGCCTGGCCGACGTAGAACGGGATGCTCCAGCCACCGAGGAACAGAAGCGTGAAGAACGCCGCGCCCGTGACGATGTGGGCGTATTCGGCCAGGAAATACAGGGCGAACTTCATCGAGGAATATTCGGTGTGGAACCCGCCGACCAGTTCCTGTTCACACTCGGCCAGATCGAACGGCGTCCGATTGGCCTCGGCGAGCTGGCTGGTGAAGAAGATGACGGCCAGGAGCGGCATCCAGACGATGTTCCAACCCAGGATGCCCTGCGCCTGGTTCAGCACGATCAGATCAGTCCGCGCGGTGCCGAACATCAGGATGATGATCAGAATCGAGACGCCCAGCGGAATCTCATAGCTGAGCATCTGGGCCGTGGCCCGGAGCCCGCCGAGAAACGAATATTTGTTGTTCGAGGCATAGCCGCCGATCACCACGCCGTAGACCGCCAGGGAGCCGACGGCCAGAAAGTAAAGAATGCCGATATTGATCGGGGCCACCGTCACCACGGCCATGCCCGGCTGGGCGATTTCCGTACCGAACACGGTCAGCCCCGGAAAGTCCCAGTATCCGCCCCAGGGAATCACGGCCCAGGCGATCAATGCCGGGACGACCGCCAGCATCGGCGCGATGATGAACAGCACCTTATCGACGTTCGGTGGGGTGTAATCTTCCTTGAGAAAGAGCTTCAGGCCATCGGCCAGTGGCTGCCCGAGTCCCCAGAAGTGAAACTTGGGGAGGAATGGCTGGCCAAAGTCGAATCCCGTCCGATTCGGCCCGATTCGATTTTGCACCCACGACGCGATCTTCCGCTCCAGCATGACCGAATAGGCCACCGCACCCAGGATCACGTGCAGGGCGATGGTCACAACCAGCATACTGACAAAGACTTGAGCGCTGAACATCGAAACGGGTTCTCCACGAGGACCAAATGGGCCGGCGGTCAGGTTCTTCCGGCGGCGTAGTTTGTATCCCGCTCCAAGCCCCTAGGCAAGCAGGAGCCGCCCGACGTGCGACCGGACGCAGGGACCAGGGATTCATCGGCCGGCCACCGAGGCAAAGCAGTCTCGATGCCCCAGGCCAACCGCTACACTACCGATCATGGCATCCAAGAACAAAAACGCCAGGACTCACTCCGACCCCGGTTCATCCATCCGGGAGACGCTTGAGTCGATCATCATCGCTTTTGTCCTGGCCTTCGCGTTCCGGGCGTTCGTGGTCGAGGCGTTCGTGATCCCGACCGGCTCCATGGCCCCAACACTTCTGGGTCAACATGTACGGATTCCGTGCCATGAGTGTGGTTATCACTACGCCGTTGACCCCCACCTGGGACAGATGGATCATGGCACGGTCGTTACCCGGGCACCCAACATGCCCGACGATCTTCGATTCGCCGGCTGTCCGATGTGTTTTGCGGTCAATCCCATTCCGCAGCAGCGGATTCGCGATGGGGACCGAATCCTCGTTCAGAAGGCAGTTTACTGGTTGGGCAACCCGAAGCGCTGGGATGTGGCTGTGTTCAAGAATCCACGTGTGCCACACCAGAACTTCATCAAGCGGCTGATCGGCCTGCCCTTCGAGGATGTGGTCATCGTCGAGGGCAATGTGTACGTCCGCCCGCTGGATCAGCAAGGTGATCCGGCGGGGTCGTGGCGGATCGCGAGGAAGTCCGACCCGGCGGAGAACCCGCGTTGGGAGCGTGTGCAGCGGGCGGTCTGGCAGCCGATCTTTCACACACGATATACGCCGATCAACGCCAACACGCCCGGCCGCTGGAATTCTCCGTGGCGCGTTGAAGCCGGTCACTGGCTCACCGGCGTCGATGCCGGTGCCGGCAGTCAGGTTCTGCCCGACCAGCCGCGCGGCCGATTCCAGACCCGGACCGAAGACGATGAACCCGCAAGGTTGGCCTTCGATTGGGAGATCGCCGATCGACGGGGGACCGAGCAGGTCAATCAGCGTGCCCTGGGCGTGCTTTATCCCTACAACCAGCTCAAGACCCTGCCGAGTCTGTCCGGGTTCGGCGCTGTCCGTCAACCGCGCATGCGTCACCCCATCGAGGAAGTCCGCCTGGCATCGCGTGTCCGAATGGCCGCGCATGATTCCGCCAGGCCCGCCCGACTGGTGCTTGGTTCGCAAGTGCGGATCGATGATCAGCCCGACGCGGTTCCCGTGAATGTCGCGGCGGTGGTTCATAGCGATGGCGAGTGCTATCTGGCTCGCGAGGTTGATGGTGAACTGCGACCACTTGACGGGACGGTGCGGATCGGTGCCTGGCCGAGCAGCCGCACACGCGAGGTCGAGCTCTGGATCGTCGATCAGGAACTGCTTCTTTGGGTGGATGGCCGATGTGTCCAGCGGTTCGCCTTCGATCTTGATTTCCAATCGACGATAGAGGTCCGCCCCGCGCTACCTGAGCATTTTCGGCCTCGCATCATGTTGGAGTTTTCCGGTGGCGAGTTGAGCCTGGAGAATATTCAACTGGACCGTGACCTGTATTACGGCTCAAGTCGCGCGCAGCCGTCGGGCATGCAGGACCCTCCCACGCCGGGCGTTGGTTCCATCGTCAAGACGCCCGGCGGAACCCGCGGCTCGCCGATCAGTCTCGGACGGGATTTGTATTTCGCCGTCGGAGATAACAGCCCGATGAGCGAGGACAGCCGCTTCTGGGGCCAGCCCGATGAATGGGTCAGCCGGTTGGTTCTCGATGATGCCCAGGGCGATCGACTGATCGAGCTCAATCGCGGCAGCGGAGTGGTTCCGCGTGAGTTGATCATGGGCCGGGCATTTTTTGTCTATTTCCCGGCCGGCCATCGAATCAATGAGGGCGGCCCGGGCTTCATTCCGAACTTCGGGCGGATGCGCTTCATCGATTGAAGCCGGACTCGCCGCGCAAAGTTCAGTTCCGCTTCAAAATCATCGCCTGAAGGGGCTGGAGTTGGATGTCGTTGCCAACCTGGGCCTTGGCTCGATCCCTGGCCAGCAGATCGATAAACGACGCATCATCGTCGCGCAGCGCAACCCTGGCCGGCGTGAGATTGAGATTCACGATGCAGTAACCGGCGGGAGTCTGCCCGGCATCACCGCCGCGCGGCACGACCACGATCTTTTTATCGCCCGAAGCCAGAGGGGCGATTCCCGCATCCCCGCAGAGGTCGGCCACCACCGCCAGATAATCCTCGGGTGGAATGCGGCTTCCCAGCGTGATCACCCTGCCCTTGCCCACCGCATGATCGATCGCAGCGCATTGATCGTGGCCGTAGCCGGCCGCGCGGCCGTCGCGAGCCGGCTGGCGATACCAGGCGATCGGCCGACCCGTTGTCGGCTTCCAGGCATGGCAGTAGGTGCTCACACGACTGATCCGGCCATTCTCCCATTCCATGCCTGAGCGATCTTCGGTCCACATCGGGCTGAAAGGAAACTCCAGACCAGCGCCGATCAGCTCTTCCAGCCCACCGAAGGACTGATCCAGATGGCAGGTGAACTCTTCGGTGCGATAGCCTGTCAGCGGCCCGAGCAGAAGTCGCCCTCCCGCCCGGACCCACGCGTGCAGTCTTTGCCGCAGGGAATCGGAAAGCATCGGCAGCATCGGCAGCAACAGCACGCGGTATGGCGAGAGATCCGCCTCGGGGCAGATGATGTCTCGCCACCAGTGCCCCATCGCCAGTGGCCCGTGATAATCGTCCCGGAAGCGATCGCCGTAGTTCATGTCCTGGCCGATCGGATCGATCGACCACGCCCAGGCGTTCTCGTTGCTCATCAAGATGGCCAGGTGAGCGGGTTGCGGTCGATTTGTCGTCAGCCATTGCTCGTGCCGCTTGAAATCGGCGGCCAATTGCTTCCACGTCTCATGGTTGGGCATCCACTGGCCTGTTGCCGAGACGTGGACGCCGTGCTGCATCTCCTGTCCGGCCCAGTGCTGGCGCCATTGCCAGAAGAGCATCATCGAGCCGCCCAGCGCGATGGTGAGCCAGCTCATCGCCTTCAGGCCGTCCGAGGCCTGGTGGATGTTCCAGATCTGGCCGCCGCCCGACCAGTTGGGCGCGGTTTCCAGCAGCCAGAAGAGCTTGCCCGGTTTCTCGGCCCGCATGCGGTCGTAGGGCAGCAGGTTCCATGCATAATGCTCGGCATCGCGGTACAGGCTGTGTCCGACCCGGTCCAGCACGCGATTGTGCTGATACCAGTGCATGGCCAACGAGTGGACCATGTTGGTGGTGATCGGCCGGTTGATGGGCGCATGCTCGCGGATCGCACGGCATTGATGGTCGATGTACTGGGTCCATTGATCGCTCTGAAAGCGGGCGATGGCGATGATCAGTGAAGGGTGATGGCGCTCGGGAATCTCCCGGCCGCCGACCGAGGCCAGGGGCATGGGAATCTGGGCGAAGTGGTCATAGGCCTGGCTCCAGAACTCCAATCCCCAGGCCGCATTGAGCTTCTCGGGCGTGCCGTAGCGGCGCTTCATCCAGTCGATGAACGCCTCGCGTGCCGCGGGTGAATAGTCGTGCCCGCTCATTTCGTTATCGATCTGCCATGCGATCACGGCGGGATGTCCGCCCAGTTGGCGGGCCATCTGCCCGACGATCCGCCCGCAGTGTTCGCGATAAACCGGGCTGATGTGTGATCCGTGCTTTCGCTGGCCGTGACCGGCCGGTGTTCCATCGTGGTGAACCTTGAGTACCTCGGGATAGGTGCTGGTCAGCCATGCCGGTGGCGCGGCGGTGGGGGTTCCGAGGATCACTCCGATCCCAGCCTTGTGGAGTTGGTCGAGTAGTTCCACCGCCCACTGGAAATCGAACCGGCCCTCCGAGGGCTCGAATCGATGCCATGCGAACTCGAACAGGCGAACGACATTGAAGCCCAGCTCATTCATGCGGGCGATGTCCTTGGGCCACTCCGAGCGCGGCCACATTTCCGGATACCAGCTTGCGCCGATCCACAGGTTCCGGTCCAGTTCATCGATCAGGGGCTCAGACATGATGACTCCAGGGGCTTGGGGTTGGGATCAATCTTCGGGTCGCTTGCTTCCGGCGAGCTGTCGAGCCATGCGATGGAAGCCGATGTTGGCGATCACCGCCAGGACGAAGGTAAGGATGAAGATATAGGAGCCGATGCCATCGAACGGCCCAAACAGCGCGGCGAACTGACGGCCGAACCAGCCATCGGGATCGACACCGGCCACAAGAAACATACCAATGAACGGGAACATGATCCCGCGCACTCCGGTCAGCGTGACATGGATGCCCATATAAAGCGAAACCAGGCGCCGGTCGGCGAAGTCGTTATGGCCGAGGTTCCAGGCCAGCATTCCTCCGCCGCGCACGAATCCCTGCACCATTCGGGCCGCGGCGATGATCCAGAGCGAGCCAAGCATGGTGCCGACGAAGTTCATCGCCTGGTCACCCGCCCAGAACCAGCTCTGCTTGGCGCGGAACTCGGTGACATGCACCCGGTCCAGGAGCTTGGCCCAGCGGGGCAGAATGGCGATGGCGATCAGCAACGGCAGGGTCGTCGTCAGCAGGATGCTGATCATGTACTCCTGCGCGATGCCCTGTGCGCGGGTGATCTGCGAGATCATGAATATCAGGACGATCTCGCCCATCATGTTCGAACCGCCGGCGATGAACTGGAGCACCATGTAATTGCGAAAGTGCCGGTCGCGGCGAAGCACCGAGAGAAATGTCGGGGTGGTGTCGGCCGGGTCGTATTCGTAGATTGGTGAGGGCAGGCCGCGCGGCTGGGGCTTGACATTCGCCTGACGCTCGTAGGCCAGCAGTTCGGCCTCATGGCGGAGGCGAACCTTGGAGAGCGATCGCGTACCCAGCAAGGCGATCAGGGCGCAGACCGGATAGACGATCCGGAACGCATCCTCGTTCATGTCCAGGAACGCGAAGGCGATCAGCGGCGCAAAGCCCATGATCACGGAGTTGAGAATGGTCAATTTGCCGGTCACCGAAGCGCGCACCAGCCTGGGATAGTTGTTGCGCCAGATCACGCTGCGCAGGGTCACGGTGCCGGCCAGCATGCAACGCATGAGCAGAATGCTGATGGTCAGGAGAATGGGGCCGATGCCCGTGGTCGGCAGCATCGCAATGGCGGCGATCAGGATCAGCACGCCGATCTGAAGCCCGACGATGAACGGCACTTTCCGCCGGCCGCGGGCCAGACGTGCCCAGAAAAAGCTGGTGAGATTGGCGAAGATCGGCGCCGCGGTGATCGTGGCAAAGAGCAGCGGATCGACGCGGAACGCCTTCTCAGCCAGGATGCCGACCACGCCGGATTCGAGCATGCCCACCGCCACCGGAAAGGTCATCGAGGTGATCAGTTCGCGGCTGTAGCTATGGCGGGTGATCCACGGTTGGTTCACTGGCCGAAAGGAATCGATGATCCGGCTGACAAGGAACACGGCGATACTCGGTAGGAAGACCGCCGGCGGGGCGTGCCGCGCGGTATGTCAGGGAAAGCGCATGCCTCAACCTTCGCGTCGGGAGCGCGATCCAACGCGAACCCACCCGACAGCGTGCAGTTTACCCGCCGATCTTCTCGCCGAGAAACGCCTCAACCTTGTCCAGCGCGATGCGCTCCTGGGCCAGCGTGTCCCGATCGCGAACCGTGACCGTCTGATCGCTCAGCGTCTGGCCATCGATGGTGAAGCAGTAAGGCGTTCCCGCCTCGTCCATGCGCGCGTAACGCTTACCGATGTTCTGTTTGATGTCGATCTGGACCGCAAAACGGCGACGCAGATCGCGATAAAGCTTCTCGGCGACTTCAGGCATCCCATCCTTGGCCACGAGCGGAAGGATCGCGGCCTTGATCGGCGCCATGCGGGGCGAGAACTTCATATATACGCCGCTCGGACGATCGGCATCGGGTGTATAGGCCTCGCACAGAAGCGCCAGAACGCCGCGATCGGCGCCTGCGGAAGGTTCGATCACATGCGGAAAATAATGGGCGTTGTGCTCCTGGTCGAAGTAGCGCATCTTGTCGCCCCTGCCGCAGTGCTGGGCATGTTGGCGCAGGTCGAAATTGGTGCGATGAGCCACACCCTCGAGCTCACCAAAGCCCGGCGCGGTGAAGGGAAAGCGGTATTCGATATCGCTGGTTCCGGCACCGTCCTTGGCGTAATGCGCCAGTTCATCGCGGTCGTGCTCACGCAGGATCAGGTTGTCGCCGGCCAGGCCCACCTTCCGCCACCACGCATAGCGATGATCGCGCCACCATGCGTACCACCGGCGGGTCTGGGCGATCTCCTCACCGACCACATCGGGATCCGGGATGAAAAACTCGATCTCCATCTGCTCGAACTCGCGCGACCGGAAGGTGAAATTGCGCGGCGTCACCTCGTTACGGAAGCTCTTGCCCATCTGGGCGATGCCGAAGGGTGTCTTCACCCGCGATGTATCCACCACGTTCCAGAACTGCGTGAAGATGCCCTGTGCCGTCTCGGGGCGAAGATAAGCCTGGCTCTCTTCATCGCGCACCGCGCCCAGGTGAGTGGTGAACATCAGGTTGAACTGCCGGGGCTCGGTCAGCGAACCGGGCTCATCGGCATCCGGACCGATCATCCTCGCAAGATCGGTCGGTGCCAGTTCCGTGAAATCACGGACCGCGCACTGATCAGCGGCAAGGCCGAGTTTCTTGAGTTTCTTGGATATGCCGACTTCCTGGCCTTCGACAAAAACCAGAAGCGGCTTGTCCGCCACAGGTGGGACGTACACCTTCAGATGATCGGCGCGGTACCGAGCCTGGGTCTTGCGGCAATCCACCATCGGATCGTTGAAACCGCCGACATGGCCGGAGGCGACCCAGACCTTGGGGTTCATAATGATCGTGGTATCCACCGGCACCATCTGAAGCGGCTTGCCGTCAGGGCCATCCGGCGGGCAGAGGATCGTATCGGTCCACCACGCATCCTTGAGGTTCTTCTTGAGCGCCGCCCCCAGCGGCCCGTAATCCCAGAAGCCATTGACACCGCCGTAGATTTCCGATGACTGCCAGATAAATCCGCGTCGCCGGCACAGGGCCGTGATGTCATCCATGCTCTTGGTCAGTTTTGTGTTCATCGTGGGAAGTTCTCCAGCCTCTTTTGGCTGCGTCCGGGGGCCTGCTTCACGACTGGGCGGCGTGAATCCAACCGCCCCCTCCAGCGCGAAAGCCCCGCATCATAACCGATCAGTCCCGTTGAGCCCGACGCGCCAAATGCCGTCCGAGATGTGCCCGTCCGGCTGCCAATGGGTACCAAAACAGGCCCCGAATCGAATGACGGCTCTACGCAATACCCCGGTCACCCCCATCAATATTCCCCGTAAACCCCGATACGATAAGCTATGAGCAATCGCCATGCGCCCGTAGCTCAGTTGGATAGAGCAGCGGACTTCTAATCCGCAGGTCGGAGGTTCGAATCCTCCCGGGCGTGTTGTTTCTGTTTCGCTCGACCCACAGAACGGAGACCGCGCATGTGCCCTGTTAAGTCAATCTTCCCTGCCTGGATTTGCCTTTTTGCCTGCATCTTGACCATGGGGTGTTCCGCCGTATATCCCGCATCCGATTCAGTTGCTGCGCGCCTGGTTCAGAACGATGAGATGATCCGGGTGGACCTGGCCAACGGTGTTTCGCTGCGGTTTGCCGTGCATGATGGATGGCTGCTGGGCCTTCAGTCGGCGACTTTCGATGGGTCGGAGCTGACCAGTGACCGGACCGTGCAGCGGCCGCTGGTCGCGCAGGAGTACATCCGGCCGGGCATCTGGCCGTTCATGAAGCTGGTCTCAGCCAGCGTGGTCGATGGCGCGGCGCGACTGGAGGTCGAGCTTTTCGGCGGCGACAAGCGCGAGCTGTTCATGGAGGAGTTCATCTTCGCTCCGGACGACGCGGCGGCGATGGGCGAGAAGATCACGCCCGAACTGGCCGCCCAGCGCGACCGGGCCACGGCGGCGCGCGATGTCCTCGACCCGCTGGTCGCGGACGATGACTCCCTTAACCGCATCCGCATCCAGCTCGAGCGCGAGCGTGCCCAGACCGACGATATCGATCCCGAGATGACCTGGGATGTCATCAACAACCGCACCCGTATCGAGCGATTCGAGCGGCAACTGGCCGCGGCCAAGCGTCGGCTCTACCCCGACGCGGTGCGGACCGACGAGCACCGCGCTGCGCTGGCGGCGATTGAAGAGTTCGAGGCGGCCCGGCGGCAGCGCGCCGAAGAGGTCGCCAGCATCCACCGCGACTTCTATGCCTTCGCCCACCTGCGGCTGCCCTCGGAGACCAGCCGGATCGACATCCTCACCAAGCGCCTCGCGGCACATGGCGACCGCCTGGAGCGGGGCGGGCGGCTGGTGTGGACGATCCGGCCTCAGACGCGGCGGATCGCCGGCTGGGATTGGCACGGCTGGGCCAGCAGCTACGGGGTAACGCTCGATGGCGGGCACAAAGTCAACAACATCCGGCAAGTCGGGACGTGGGAGCTCGGTGGCCAGGCGGCCGGGTTGACGGTGGTCAACCTCCGCTACCGCGGGCTGGGGGAAATCGAGCAGACGCTCGAAGCCGCACCCGACGGCGAGGGCGTCGGCAGCGCGTGGAGCACGACGGAGATTATTCCCGGCGCTGCGGGAGGCGCGCCGGCGGTGTCGCCCATCATCCCGCCGACGGCCAACCGCAGCCTTGAAGACCGCGGGTATGCCCTGACCCACAGGGTGGGGGCGTGGATCTCGAAGCTCGGGCGCGGCTCGGGCGTGGGATTCGTCGACTTCCAGCACCGCGACGGGTTGACATTCATCAGCTCGTTCGACCGACAGGGTGCCCATCGGGCGGTGACGGAGATTTTTCCGGGCGACCGCGAACTGTCCCAAACTGATGAGCAGTGGTTCGCCAACACCGATCAATTCTCGACCGAGCCGCAGCTTTATCTGGTGCTCAAGCAGCCGGCCGGTCAGCACGAGATGACCACGCGCTGGCAGGAGGTGGATCAGTACTTCCGCGACGTGGTCTCGGAGAATCTGGGCTTTGTTCAGGTCGAGCCCCTTCCGGGCGTTGGCTGGCTCGTGGAGGCCGGTCGGGCCGGGTTTTATGCCGGGCTGGCCGGCAACCGCTTCCGAGAGTGGTACGACAGTGGCATGCGGATGCACGTGACTCACACGCCCGGCTGGTACACCGAGCAGCACCGCGATGGGCCGCACCGGCCGCAGACGCCCGGCGGCAATTCGAACCGCATTTTCGACTGGGTCATCACCGATGATGTCAAGGAGCACTGGCGGCAACTCCAGCAGTTCAGCGTCGCTCACGATGTCCCGTATTTCATCTATCTTGGCGGGATGGTCCGGCCGGATGGTCCCTTCGCCCACGCGGTCGGCACCGAGCCGGAGAAGTGGTCCATCAACATACCCGGTTCCGGCTACTCCCATGGCTACCCGCCGCTGGTCGGGCACAACCTTTATGTGCCCGAGATGCGCGAGTTGCTCACGCAGCGCCTGACCGACATTCAGGAGAACCTCGGCTTCCAGGGCCTGTGGTCCGACAGCTTCCAGAACATGTACATGAGCCAACTGAACTGGGGTGACGATTCCGGTGCGCCGATGCAGGCCAAATGGTGGCCGCTGCTTGCTGAGTGGAGCCGTCGGGACATTCATTTCATGAGTGAAAGCCACGCTTTTCCGGGCCTGAGCTGCTCCATCGAGGTGTCCGGCTGGGAATCGGCTTATCACTATTTCCAGTATGTGTGGAAGTGGCATCGCGGAGCTTCCCAGCGTAACTACACCCCGCAACAGCACAACGAGATGACCTACCGCTTCATGGCCAATAAATCATGGCTGGCCCCGGACAACGCCACCGTGCGGGTGGTCCCCGAGTTCACACGCCTCAGCGCCGAATACATGGCCGCGCTGCCCGCCATGCGCCGAAGCTGGGTACTGCCTGACGGGCGCGGCGTGCTGTGGTTGCCTTTTGACTCCGACTCCGAGGGCGTGCTCTTCAGCTACCGGGATCAGCCGGCGCCGGACGGTGTCTCGGCCTCGTACATCCTTGATGCCGGCCAGACAGCCATCCAGCGTTACCGCACCTATCGCGTCGTCGGCTCGGATCTGCCCCGAGCGTTCGGCATGCTTCGCCCGGAGGCCGCTGATCCCCGTCAGAAACAAACGTATCGCCCGGTCGAGTTCCGGTATCCCGAGCCGTAACGTCGGCATTGGACGATAGTGTGAGAACGAATGTTTGTCCGCTTGGCCCCGCGCGGGCTCATCCGCCGGCGTCGTCCTGCAGCACCCGGTGGGGGCGTGCCCGTAAGGCCGGCAGGCTTGCGGATAATCCGGCAAGCACCATCAGGGCAACGGTCAGCAGCAGGGCAGTGGCGAAGATGTGCGGCGACCAGACCGGCTCGAGCTCCATGCCGTAGGTCATGATCGCCCAGGCCATCACGGCCGCGCCGGCGGCTCCGACGGCAAAGGCCACCACCGCAAGCAGTGCGTATTCCAGCGAAAAGACCATCACCACTCCCAGCCTGGTCATGCCCAGGGTTTTGAGCAGCGCCACCTCCCGGCGTCGCCGCACCATGGTCGCCGATACCGCCGCGCCCAGAATCGCCAGGCCCGCCAGCACCACGAAGCCGCCCAGCAGCCGCAAACCCTGCGCAAGCTGCTCCAGCACGCGGCCGACCTGGTCCAGCACCGCGCGTGTCTGAAACAGCAGCACGCCGGGGTACTGCGCTGCGACCGCATCCTGCACGCGTTGCTCGACGCCCGAAGGCAGGTGGGCGGTGGCCAGATACTGGTATCGCACCCCTTCCATCGCCGCATCATTGACCAGCATCATGAAGTTCAGCTCGAAGCTTCGCCAATCCACCTCACGAAGGCTGGAAACCACCAGCCGCACCGGCCTGCCTTCCAACTCCACTTCGATCTCATCGCCGACGGTCACCTCGATATCGCGGGCGAAACCTTCCTCGATGCTGATCTGTGGACGGCCCGAATCATCCCACCACTGACCGGCGACCAATCGATTGCTCGCCGGGAGTTCTTCGGTATGACTCAGCCGCTGATTGCGCGTCAGCGCCCATTGCCGGCCGCGGCTGCCGGGGTCCCGGGCATAAAGCTCCTGGGCGCTCACACCCTTGATCGAGATCAGGCGGCCGAGGATCACCGGGGCGGCCTGGGTTCGCGTCGCGCCTTCGCGTTGAAGCATCCGATCCAGTGACGGCCAGGTATCGGCTGAGATATTGAACATCCAGACCGATGGTGCCTGTCTGGGCAGGGCATCATCGAGTTGCTGCCCAAGCCCCCGCTCGACCAGGGTCAACCCCAGCACCACCAATACACCCAGCCCGATCGAAACCATCGCCGAGTAGGTCTGAGCCCCGGGTCGGGCGACATTGGCCATTGAATATCGCAGGCCGAAGCCCGCTCCACTCCCGGCCACCCGGCTCATCAGCCGCGCCAGCAGCCAGGACATGACTCCAAAGACAACAAGCACGGTTGCCAGACCAGCGGCGAAAATACCGCCCAGCAGCCAAGATCCGCCCTGCCATGTCGCCGCGAACACCAGTCCGCCTCCCATCACCAGCCAGCAGGTGATATTCAAAGCCAGCGGGATGCGGAGTGGTTCGGCCTCCCGACGAAGCACGGTGGCCGGCGGAATGCGTAGAAGCGCCAGCAACGGCGGAAGGCTGAACGCCAGAGCCACCATCAGCCCCATGCCCACGGCTTCGGCCGCCGCCATGGGTTGCCAGGGGTCAAGCCACCTTGATGGGATCACCGATCCGAGCACCCGTGGCGCGATCCGCAACGCTCCGTAACCCAGGGCCACACCGATGGCCGCCGACATCATGGCGATGACCAGCAATTGTCCGGCGTAGATGCCCACGATCTCGGCCGATCGCATGCCCAGGCACTTGAGCACCGCGATGGCGCCCATTCGGCTTGCGATCCAGGCCCGCACCGCCTGTGCGACACCCACGCCGCCGACGACCAGTGAGAGCATCGCCACCAGACCGAGAAAGGTGGTGAACTGGTTCAGGTTCTCTCGAAACAGCGGCTGGCCGTCGAGATAGCTTTCGACTTGAACGGTGGCAAGCGGCTTGAGCGACGCTTGCAGATCCCTGGTTGCCCGGCGGAGCTGCGATGAACTCCAATCCGGCGGCATCAGCAAAAGCGTTTGATGCTGGGCTTCATAGAACATCGAGGGCTCGAACCGGGTACGGTCGATGCCTTCAGGTGAAATGAACACGCGCGGCCCGGGCGCGAAGACCTCAACCGGCAGGCGGACTTCCTGGACCGCGACGCTGGCGATCCGAAAGCTCGCGCCGCCCAGGAGGACCGAATCACCCGGACTGACGTTCAGCCGCTGGAGCAACTCCGGGCTTACCACGATGCTCTGGCGATCGAGGAGGCCATGGAGATCGCCGCCGGCTTCGATCCCGAAAACTGCAATCTGTCCGGCCAGGGGATAGCGGCCGTCGATGATGTTCAGCGTCACGACCGAACTTCGGCCGGGAATGATGCCCACGGTGCGACGCGAAACCAGTGAGGGTGTTCGGATCAATCGCGTCACCGCCACGGGGCCGATGCGCTCGATCTCTTCCCGGGCGGCGTCGGGCAGGGAAGTGCGGCTGATCACGGCGATATCGGCGGCCAGGGCATCGCGCGCTTCGGCTCTCACCGCCTGGTCCATCGAACGCGCCAGCGCATTGACCACGAAGACCGCCGCCACACCCACCGCCAGGCACAAGCCGAAAAGGCTTACCCGCCAGAATGTGCCCCGCAGTTCACGCCATATGGCTCGGCCCAGCAGCCCGACGCTCATCGGGACACCTCGACGGCATCAGGCTCGTCCGCGGGTTCGACCCTGGCGCGGTTCGACGCCTCGTGCTCCGCGGACTTTCCGTCTTGCGGCCGACTGGACCCCTCGGCGTTTTCCGTGCGAACCACACGACCGGCTTCAAGGTGGATACGCATCTGAGCCAAGTCCGCCACTTTCGGGTCGTGCGTGACCAGCACCATGGTGGTTTTGTGCGCATCACGCAGTTCCAGGAGCAGGTCGAGGATGGTTCGGCCGGTTGAGGCATCTAGGTTTCCGGTCGGCTCGTCGGCCAGTAGGATCGGCGGCTCCGGCCCGAAGGCCCGGGCCATGGCCACGCGCTGTTGCTCGCCACCGGATAGTTGTGAGGGGTAGTGGTTGATCCGTTCGGCGAGTCCGACCCGCTCCAGGATTTCCGTTGCGCCGCTGCGGGCCTTCTTCCGCCCCAGCATTTCCAGGGGCAGCATCACGTTCTCGAGCGCGGTGAGGTTTCCGAGCAACTGGAATGACTGAAAGACGAAGCCGATTCTCCGGCGGCGCAGCCGCGCAAGCTCATCTTCGCCAAGCCTCTGAATCTCCCGGCCTTCGACGCGGACCTGACCTTCGCTGGGGCGATCCAGACCCGCCATCAGAGCCAGCATGGTGCTCTTGCCCGAGCCCGACGGACCGAGCACGGCGACGAACTTTCCGGCGGTGATTTGAAGGTTGATGCGATCCAGGACCACCAGTTGCCCTGCCCGGGCGTTCTGTCCCTGGCGCAAGGACCGACCGCCCGTTGCCGCGAATCTGCGAGTGACATCGAGCATTTCCAGCGCTGGAGTGCCCTGCGTTGGATTGCCCATGGTTGCCAGTCCTTTCGGGGGTTGAGCGCCGTGGCCGCCGTGAATTCATCTTGAGGCGGGAACCGGTCGATTATAGGGGGGGTAGGGGTGTTGACCGGGCTTGGTCATGCCGATCGTAAGGCCGCGAGCGACACCCGGCAGTTCCGAGTTTTCCACAATCGTTTGCCTGAGGCTGAAACGGCGTCTATACTTATGGTGGATTAGACGGATTGCTCATTTGCTGGACGCAATCTTCGGGCCGGGCCGAAGTTTATGACTGACCCGCAGCCACGGACGGCTACCTTCGCAGCTTGCCAGTATTGCAAGGGGCTCCTTCGGCTGTTGCCTGAATCGAAGTGTCTGTTATCAGGCTGGTCCGGCACGCAGATTTGAATTCAGTTACTTCCGGGGAACGGCTTGTGCATACAGCCGTTGCAGTTGGGAAAGTCTCGCGCTTGCACTGTATGCGCGGTTTCCGCGGAAATTAACCCACGGTGAGGAATGGAACCACCGACAGGATAAGGTATTATGACAACGCACTTGAGTTCGACCAGTCAGGGATGGCTGGGGTCCATTGAAAAGAAGCCTACGGGTCGCGATCTGCTGACAGCGCTCCCCGAGGCGATGACCGATCCATTCACCAGCCCGGCGCGCCGGCTGGAAGAAGTGGTCGAGAGCTTCCGCTTCAGCCGCGATCCACTCAGCCTCTTGGAGTGGGCGACCACGCAGACCGGCTTGGCTGACCCACTGGGCGAATTTACTCGGCACGAATTGGAGCAGACCTTTCCCTTTTATTGCCACAGGCGCGACGCCTGCCTCCGGGAACTGGTCACGACCCTCAAGCGGTCTGGGGAGCTTGCCGTCGTGCAGCGTCTGGCAAGCGAGACGCGTTACCCCAGCGCCCGCAAGACCCTGCTGGAAGCGATTCGAACCTGCTGATCCGGATCGGGCGGCCGGCAAGGGCGTAGTGGTGTGGCCCATTCAGGGCTGGCGGACCAGGCTTCGCCCCAAAACCGTAAAACGGAAATAAACTTTGCCGAGGTAAATCTTTGCGTGCTTCGCGACGCATTGAGGCTGTCGTCTTGCTGTGGTGACCGGCCCCGTACTTTTCACGTTCCTTGTCAAAAACGCTTGACTTGGCCGAGTTTTCGTCGAGAATGATGGTGTAAGAGCAGTTGACCCTTTTTCAGAAAGGAGGTGTCCGCAGGGGTAAGGCCCTGAGAAAACCGAACTCTAACCGAGACTGGCCGTCGGGTGTCGAAAAGTTGATCTGCCATCATTCCATAGATCAAATACATTGCTTCAGACATCGTCGGCCTTTCTCTTGCGCTCATTTTTCGGTCTGGGGCCGAGTCATCCTGGATTCGCCGGATTTCCTGCGGGGTACCCGCCGTTTTCGGTTAGCCTGATGCTCGCCTTCACCGCCGCCTGCCCTTTCGGTTCGGGTTGCGCAGGAGTGAAACGGTTATGAGCCATCGTCATGTCCATCGGATCGAGCATCCCCTTGTCCAGCATCTTCTCGATGAGGCCCGCGACCGGCGGACTCCCACGCCGCGTTTTCGGCAGATCGTCCGTATCCTCGGTTCCCTGCTGGCCTACGAAGCGACGCGCGACCTGGCCATGGTTGGGCACGCGATCGAAACGCCGCTTGAAGGGATGCGTGCCACCCGACTATCCGGCCCGATCACGGCGGTGCCTGTTCTTCGAGCCGGCCTGGGTCTTGCCGAGGGCATGCAGGACCTGATTCCCGATCTTCGCGTCGGACACCTGGGCATGTTTCGCGATGAGGATCGTCTGGAGCCGGTCAGCTACTACCGCAAGTTGCCTGCGGATATCGCCGCTGGCCCGGTGCTGGTCGTGGACCCGATGCTTGCCACCGGGGGCAGCGCTGTGGCGGCGCTGACGCTGCTGCTGGAGCGCGGCTGCCGCGATCTGAGATTCGTCTGCATGGTCGCCGCGCCCGAAGGTATTGAGCGTTTGGCCGGTGTTTGCGGCGAAGTTCCGATTTACACCGCGGCGGTAGATCGACAACTCAACGAGCGAGGCTATATCCTTCCCGGCCTGGGTGATGCCGGTGATCGGCTCTATGGCACACTGGCCTGACCGCGGGCCTTTTTGATCGCGCCGGTTGAAGGATAGGCGGTGGCGATCAGAGGACGTCTGAATCGGTTGAGATTTCACGGGCACCGCTACAATGATTCGCCATGGTTAATCCGCTCCCGGTCATTCAGCCCAGCAACGTCACGATCATGATCAAACCGGTGGGCGCTCTGTGCAATCTCGATTGCACCTACTGCTACTACCTTCCGACCAAGACGGTGTTCGATGGGCACGAGCATCGGATGAAGCTACAGACCCTCGAGAGCGTCTTCGCCTCGATTCTGCCGCGCTTCGGCGATCAGGTCACCATCGCCTGGCAGGGGGGCGAGCCCACGCTGGCCGGGCTCAAGTTCTTCGAGCGTGCCATCGAGTTTCAGGAGAAGTATCGGAAACCCGGGCAGACCATCAGCCATGCGCTTCAGACCAATGGCACCCTGTTGGATGATGATTGGTGCCGGTTTCTCAAGCGTCACGAGTTTCTGGTGGGGCTTTCGGTGGATGGTCCGGCCAAGTTTCACGACCACTATCGCCTGACCAACTCCGGCCGGGGATCGATTGACCAGGTGCTTCGCGGGCTGGGTGTCATGCAGCGACACGCAGTGGACTACAACATCCTCTGCGTGCTCAACGATGTCAACGTCAAGCATCCGGATGAGATTCTCAAGTATCTGTTGCGGCTGGGGTCGCGTTGGGTGCAGTTCATTCCCGCCATCGAGTGGGAGCCGGACCCGGAACAGCCCGGCCGCAATCGTCTTGCGCCGTACTCGCCCCGGCCTGAGGACTATGGGCGCTTTCTCTGCCGGGTGTTTGATGCCTGGTTCGAGAAGCACCGCATGCGTCTGAGTGTGCGGATTTTCGATGCGGTTCTCAATCGGCTGGTGTTGGGCATCATGCCATTCTGTATTCTGGATGGCTCCTGCCACAACCAGTTGACGGTGGAGCATGATGGATCGGTGTTCGGCTGTGACCACTTTGTCGAGAAGCGGTGGCAACTGGGGTTGATCGGCGATCGCGATTTCAGCAATTCGATCGATCCGGAAAGCGGCCACGAGTCGGTGGGCCTGACGATCCACGGCCAGGGCTACTTGAAGAACAGCGAACTTCCCGGTCGCGACATTCAACGGCCCGATGATCTGGAGCGGTATGAGGGCAACGCGCGGAGCGAGGGATCGACCGCCAGCTCGTCCGACGAGGACTGGTATGACCGGGTCGAGACCCCCCGGCTTGCGACGTTCGCCTCGCGGAAGCAGAAGCTGCCCGAAGGCTGCCAGAGCTGTCAGTGGAAGCCGTATTGCTATGGGGGCTGCCCCAAGCACCGCGAGCATGGGGGCGACATCCCTGAGCCCACGATTCTCTGTGAAGCGTATAAGATGTTTTACAGTCACGCGATGCCACGTTTGCAGTGGCTTGCCGGGTACCTGCGGCGGGGTGTGCAGCCACCACCGGCGGTTCCGGCGACGAATGTGGGGCATTCTGAGAAGGTTGGCTCGCCAAAACGGGTTTCATCGGGTAAAATTGGCCGAAATGATCCCTGCCCCTGTGGTTCCGGGCTGAAATACAAACACTGCCACGGGAAACGTCAGGCCCCCACCCCAACCCTCTAGCAAGCATAGGGACGATATCGTCATGACCACCGCACACGCCGCCCTTCAGGAACCGCCGGCCTGGGCCAACCGCTGGCATGAGCCGGAGGTTTCGGTCCTGATCAGCATGCTCAAGAGCCATCAGCAGCGGAACAGTGAAATGTTCATGGGTTTCCTGGATGAGAACCCGAAGCTTCATCGCCGCGTGGTGTGGTACGCTGGCGGCTGGAACTGGACCATCCATTTCCGCTACGACGACGGTGCCGGCGTGACCATGGACAACTTCGCGTTCGTGGTTCCCAATCCAGAGCAGCCCATTTTCTGCGTGCCGCTGACCGGCGCGATGGTCGAGGCCATCCCGCTTCGCCGCCTCTCGAAGTTCATCCGTGATGGCATCCGCTCGGCCAAGTGCGCGGTCGATCTGCACTGGGCCATGTGGACACCCGGCCCGGAAAGCGAGGCCAACCAGCTCCTCGATCTGCTCAAACGCAAAATCCGCCTGCTGGACAAAAGCGCTCCGGCCGAAGCAGAGTGATCAGGGCCTCGGTGGCGCTTGGCGAGCTGCGATCGCATCGCGCTGCCCTGGGGCGATGTTCAGGGGCGGCCCAATAGCCTTTCCAAGCTTCGCCTGGCATTCGGTCCGGCGGTATCGGTCGCTTGTTCCAGGGCGGGCCTGAGTACCTCAAGGTATTCCCGGGCGGCTTGTCCGGCGAGACTGCGCTGTTCGGCGTAGGGAGCATCCATCTGGCGGATCAATTCGCGTGCCAAGGTTGCCAGTTCATCGGCGGTGGGCATGGTGGGTTGAACATCGGCGGGGTCTTCAGGCTCCCAGGTGTAAACCTTGATGCTGTCCATTTGGACCCGGCTGCCGACGGTATGGAAACCGATCCGCCGGCCGAACACACCGCGATCCTCGGCATCGTTGATGATGCGTTTCGGGAATGGTTTGCCATCGATGGTGACGGTCAGTTCACGTTGGATGCGCTGGATGCGGATGTTGTGCCACTGATTGGGCGTGAAGGTTACGGGCGGTCCACGATCGGTTTCTCCGGCGACTTGCCATGCGCTTCGGGAGTTTCCCGCGATGCCGAAGTGAAACGCCGCGCCCGCCCGCCAGGCGCGGCCAGCATCTCCGCCATTGATGTACAGGCATATGCTGTTGGGCCCGAGTTTACCGTCGAATTTGTCCAGCACGTTGCGGACACGATATTCCACCGCGATCTCGCGAGGAAAATCCCGCGGCAACTTCGCAAATGTCTGGCCCTCGCTTTCCAGTTGCAGGGCATTATCCACGATCTTCATCGTGCCGCCCATGTTGCCCAGCACCCAATCGCCCGGGCCATCCGAGAAATCTTCGGCATAGCGCTCCACCCAGATGCCCGGGCCATCATAAGCAGCGCGTTGATCGAGCGCTTTGAGCGTCTGTTGGGCGCCGGGTGATATCTCCAGAAGCGCAGCCGCTGTCATGCTGGGCCGTGCCGAGTCCTGACTGAGCGGAACCAATCGACCATCACTGACCAGCACAGGACGCGTGATGTAGGGGCGCGGCGATTGGCCCTCATCGCCGTTGGCGGGCTGGACCACCGCATAGACGCAGAACAGCCCCTCGCGGAGCTTATCGGTGGTGAGGGTCACACCCCTGCCCAGCACTCGGTCGCCATCGTAATAGGTGACCTGACCAGGCTGCGCATCGCCGGAATCCACCGATAGCGTCACCCGGCCATCATCCTGGGAATCTACCCGAATCTCGCCGCGCGGCTGTCTGACCACATAAGCCCGCCAGACGTGCGCGCTGTAAGAGCCCGGCATCCAGTGAGCCTTGCGCGCATCGCCGGTGAAGTCACCCACCGGGACAATGTTGGGAACATCATTACCCCAGGTTGCGATATCGCCCAACCAGCCGGTTTCGGCAGGGGGCATGTCGCGAAGAGGTGTGGGGCCGGTGCGGGGGTCATGGTCCCCGGGCATGCGAAGGGCGATGATGTCTTTGAGAAAGGCCGCGTGCATGACCATGCTGGTGCCGTGACTGTGGCCGGCGCCCCACTGGATGGCGCAACCCCAGGGGAGATTCTGGTCGCGCGTGCGTGGCCAGGCCTCGTGGAAATATCGAAGATCCCTGACGCCTTGGGGTCCCATCGGGAAGGGGTCTTCGGAGCCGATCACATTCATCACCGCGGTGCGGCGGGCGTTATCCAGGTTCTCCTCCCGGGCATTCATGCTCAGACCGCCAGACATCATCGCCAGCACGCGCTCGGGATGGTTGACGGTGATGGTGCCGGCCGGACCGACGCTGCGTGAGAACGCCTCGGGCACCCAGGGCACGTTAACCAGTTCGGGATGCCCGGACTCCTTGGCGAACTCGGCGATGAGTTCCTTGATGTTCTCCTTCAGCTCCGGAGGCCAGCGCAAGAGGGTGCCCAGCACCGCAAAGTCATTCGCTCTGGCGAAAGCCTGAAAATCCGCCCGGTCCGCGGCATGGGCGAAACCCAGGTCCAGGATCAGCCCGCGCACAACTTGGGTATCGGGCGGGATATAGAGTCGCGCCTTCTGGGAACCGCGTAAGTCCGGAAGGTATTTCTGTATCACCGGCTCCTGACCCCCTGCCGCCGACGAACACAAAAAGAGCGCTAACAAAGAGCAGATCGTCCATCGGGAGTCGCGGTTCCACTTGGCCATGGTCATTCTCACTTCAATTCTTCGGGGCTCAGACGGCTCAACTCCCGTGAAGAGCAAATCATTTCGCAAGCCGTGGCGATCTCCGGTCAATTTGCGGTCGAGTGCCTTTCGCTTCCCGGTCGGTCGTCGCCATGCTGCCCGGGAAATCGAAAGCGCCGCCCCAACCGTGGTTACCGGCTTCCGCCCGGAGTGGACGCCGCGCGCGGCGGCATTTCGACCCGGATTCCGCGGGCTTTACAGTTTTGGGGGGTTGGTCTACATTGTGTGGCTCGGATTTTATGAGGAGAACTGTTGATGGCGATCGAGACGCTCTACGAGAAAGATGGTTCCATGGCCGCGCTGTCGGGCAAGACGGTGGCCGTGCTTGGTTACGGTAGCCAGGGACATGCTCATGCCCAGAATCTCCGTGATTCGGGAGTGCGGGTGATCGTGGCCAACCGGCCCGAGTCAGCCAATGGCAAGCTCGCCTCGGAGCACGGATTCACGCCTCTGCCCACGGCGGATGCGGTTCTCCAGGCCGATGCCTTGATCATGACCCTGCCCGATGAGGTTCAGCCCGAGGTGTATGAGAAGAGCGTCAAGCCTAATCTTCGTAAGGGCATGACTTTAGGGTTCACCCACGGGTTCAATGTCCACTTCAAGACGATTGTGCCGCCCGAGGATGTGGATGTGATCATGGTGGCACCCAAAGGGCCGGGTCATACAGTGCGAAGCGAGTTCGAGCGCGGCGGGGGGGTTCCCTGTCTGCTGGCCATCCATCAGGATGCCTCGGGCAAGGCGTTCGATACCGCCATGGCGTGGGCGATCGGGGTCGGCGGCGGCAAGTCGGGCATTCTCAAGACCACGTTCAAGTATGAGTGCGAAACCGACCTGTTCGGCGAACAGAATGTGCTCTGCGGCAGCCTCTCGGAGCTGATCAAGAAGGGTTTCGAGGTTCTGACCGAAGCCGGTTACCCGCCGGAGTTGGCTTATTTTGAGGTCTGCCACGAACTGAAGCTGATCATCGATCTGATCGTGCGCGGCGGTCTTAACTACATGCGATATTCGATCAGCAACACCGCGGAATTCGGCGATTACCACACCGGCCCGCGGATCATCGATGACAGCGTCAAGGAGCGGATGCGCCAGGCCCTCAAGGAAATCCAGGATGGCACTTTCGCCCGTACGTTCCGCGAGGACTACGCCAACGGCTTCAAGTGGTTCAAGGCGCAGAAAGCCAAGGATCGACAGCACCCGGTCGAGGTTGTCGGGCGCGAACTGCGCGACATGATGCCGTGGATCAAGCCGGTCGTCATTGAAGAAAACAAGTAAACGTTCGCGCCGGCGGCGTTCGCCACGCGGCTCCCTCCTTTTCGCTGTGCTGTGAGAATCACGCTCATTGACGGTGTGGTAGGGACGCAGCAACCGCCCGCTCAGGTGTGGCCGCTTTTATGCACTGCCGGGACGCTTTGGTCTGGTTTCAATTGTTTGAGAGGGGTTCGCCGGCGGTGGGCTCGTGTTGCAGATAGCCGGGTGTGCGCGCTCCGTTTTCAATTCCGGGGCGCGCGGTCTCGGCATCGTCCAGCCTGCTGCCCAGTGTGATCACGCGCTCAAGCCGATTGCCTTGCCCGACCACGGCCGCGAGCGAGACATGGTCATCCACCTCGCGTTCATCGACCTGGGCATAGCTGACAATGATGATGTGATGGCCTTCCTCGACGAGCCGCGCCGCGGCACCGTTGACGCCGATGATGCCGCTGCCCGGCGCACCCTTGAGCACATAGGTCTCGAATCGGTTGCCATTCTCGATGTCGTAAATCCAGACAGCCTCGTTCGGGCGCAGATCAATGGCGCGCAGCAAGTCGGCATCGATGGTGATCGAACCGACGTAGTGCAGATCGCACTGCGTGACGGTCGCGCCGTGGATTTTGGCTCGCATCATTCGTCGCATCATCGAAGCGAAACTCCCTGATCGAGATTCGGGTTTCGACCCAACTTCTTACGTCATCCCCCATCCCCCGGAATCTTGCCGTCGCGCCCGGAATAAAGTCCACTTCCAACACACCGACGCTTGCCCTGGCATTCGAACTCCCCGACCTCGGTAGGCCTGACTACCGATGCCCGGGAGGTAACCCGCGCGGCGTGGCCACTGGCTCGGTCCGACCGTTACCCAATTTCTGAATCCGGTCCAAGACCGATCGCCGGGAAGCCCTTGCGCGAACAACAAATCGTCAAGGTGTTGGAGTCCCGTCATTATAGCCCGACGCGATCCAAAAATCGAGGATAACTTAGTCCGCTTTTTATCGTCGCATGCAATACACTGTCACCAAGCCATTTAGCTCTACATACCCCCGTAGCGCAAGGGTTCATGCGGGGGATGCACTTCGATCTAAAGGGCCCAAGCGATCCGCAGCCCTGAGGGCGACAATCAACGCTGCCGCCAATTTTTCCACATGGCTTGCTGCCAGCGAAGCGATTTTAGCCATCCATGACTAATTATTAGGCACTTGCGACCATGACTTGCTTTGTGATTGATCGTATGCTAGTATGGTGCCATAGAAAAGGTGATGGTTGTATTCGGTACGACCATGAAACAGGCAGTTACGGTCGGGATCCGAATCGAGCCGCCGCGCTCCGCACACCCCACCATAGCATGCTTACCGGCTGGTGCCGGCAAGGACCGGTTCCCGGACTATTGACCATAAGATTTCAGGAGATCGAAATTTATGAGCGGAAGTCTCACACGTCAGCAAGCCAAAACCGCCATCGCGTCCCGTCCGCGGGTCGAGAGCACCTTCGACTTCAAGGCCGCGCCCACCAGCGGCGTTTGGGCCAAGAACGTTTTCAGTCTCACCAAAATGGCTGAGCGCTTGCCCAAGGCTGTGTTCAAGTCGCTGAAGCGCACCATCGAAACCGGCGGCACCCTGGACCCTGTCGTGGCCGATGCCGTGGCTGAAGCCATGAAAATCTGGGCCATCGAGCGTGGGGCGACGCATTACTCCCACGTGTTCTATCCGCTCACCGGCCTGACCGCCGAGAAGCACGACAGTTTCTTCGAGCCGGACGGTGCCGGTGGAACGCTGGCGCAGTTTGAAGGCAAGACGCTCATCCAGGGCGAGCCCGATGGTTCTTCCTTCCCCTCCGGCGGCATCCGCCAGACCTTCGAGGCGCGCGGCTACACCATCTGGGATGTGACCAGCCCAGCCTTCATCATGGAGAACCCAAACGGGGCCACGCTCTGTATCCCGACCGCCTTCGTCTCCTGGACCGGTGAAGCTCTGGACAAGAAAACGCCGGTGCTCCGCTCCATGCAGGCGCTCAACGCCCAGGCGCAGCGGGTGCTTAAGTTCTTCGGCAACGATGGCCCCTTCGTCTCCTCCACGGCGGGAGCCGAACAGGAATACTTCCTGATCGACACCAACTTCTATTACGCCCGGCCGGACATCATGGCTTCCGGGCGAACGCTCTTCGGCGCTCCGCCGCCGCGCGGACAGGAGTTTGATGATCATTACTTCGGTGCCATCCCCGAGCGGGTGCTCGCCTTCATGTTCGAGGGTGAACGCGAACTCTTCAAGCTGGGCATTCCCGCCAAGACCCGGCATAACGAAGTGGCACCGGGCCAATATGAGATCGCGCCGGTGTTCGAGTTCGCCAACGTCGCCACCGATCACCAGCAACTGATCCAGACCACGCTCAAGAAGGTCGCCCATAAGTACGGCATGGTGTGCCTGACGCACGAGAAGCCGTTCGCCGGCGTCAACGGATCGGGCAAGCACCTCAACTACGCGATGGGTTCGGCCAAGGCCGGCAACCTGTTCGACCCCGGCGATACCCCGGCCGAGAACGCGCAGTTCCTGGTGTTCTGCGCGGCCATGATCAAAGCCGTCTATAAGTGGTCGAAGCTGCTTCGCGCGGTGGTGGCTTCGGCTTCCAACGATCATCGGCTCGGGGCCAATGAAGCGCCCCCGGCCATCATCTCGATCTTCCTGGGCGATGAGCTGACCGAGGTGATGGAATCGATCGCCACCGGCAAGCCCGTCAAGGCCCGCAAGGCGCTGTTGAGCGTGGGCGTGGATGTGCTGCCCCCGATCCCCAAGCACTCGGGCGATCGCAACCGCACCAGCCCGATGGCCTTTACCGGTAATCGGTTCGAGTTCCGCGCCGTCGGATCGAGCCAATCGCTGGCCGGGCCGCTGGTGGCGCTGAACACGATCATAGCCGAACAGCTTGATGAAGCCGCGACGCTGCTGGAGAACAGCGATACCTCGACCGAGAAGAAGCTCGGGGCGGCGGTGGAGAAGTATGTCAAGTCGGTTTGGACCGAATGTTCGCAGGTGGTCTTCAATGGCGATGGTTATTCCGAGGCGTGGCACAAGGAAGCCGAACAGCGCGGCCTGCCCAATCTCAAGACCTCGGCCGATGCCCTGCCGAACCTGAAGGCGAAGGAAACCATCGAGCTTTTCAAGAAGTACAAGGTGCTCTCGAAGCGCGAAGTGGAATCGCGGTATTCGGTTTACGCCGAGCAGTACATCAACTCGGTTAATGTCGAGTCGAAGCTGATCACGAAGTTGGTCCGCACCATGATCTTCCCCGCGGCGATCCGCTATCAGCACGAGCTGGCCGCGAGCCTGGCGAATCTCAAGGCCGTGGGCATCGAGCCGGATCACGATACGATCACCCACGTGACCGGCCTGATCAAGGAGCTTCAGAACCTGATCGCTGAGTTCGATCAGATCAAGGAAAAGGAAGAATCGATCGGCACGACCGAGAAGCACTGCGAATATGTCCGCGACCGCGTGCTGCCCAAGATGGCCGAAATCCGCGCAATCGTGGATGAACTGGAGCGGGTCGTCGCCGATGACCTCTGGCCCCTGCCCAGCTACCAGGAAATGCTCTTCATCAAGTAAACGCAGCCGGCCGACGCCTCGGACAACCCGGCCCCGGCCAGACATGCCCAATCAAACCAATCAACAGGGCGCGAACCCGCTTCGCGCCCTGTTGCATTGGCACGCTACCTTGAGATTGGAGGACTCATTCCCCTCGGGCCGGGCAAGCCCGCGGCCGACCACCCCTGGTGTTCGCCGCTCGTGGTGGCCGGCCCCGCTACGACTCGCTCCGCTTGCCTGCGCTGCGCCAGCCACGACGAGCAATCCCAGGGGGCACTTCTACTGAGTTGAACATGGGGACATTTCTACTTGAGCTGCAACTGCCCGGGCTTCAGGGTCAGGGCAAACGCATGTACCTCGGCGTGCGATGCGGCACGGGGTTTGCCGGGAGTCCGGGCATCATCGACGGGTGCCAGGACGCCCGCGCCGGGGGCTG
>JAFIFY010000069.1 GCA_020831765.1 Phycisphaeraceae bacterium
GCCAATCCCGGGAGAAGGGGCGGCTGAAGGCCCAGGCGCTTTCAATCATGAGAGAACTTCAGAAGAAGCCCGAACACATCCGTTCGTACTTCCAGCATGAGGCCGTCCAGTATGCACGGTAGATAAATGCCGGGTTAGTAATGAGCCCGCCTACATGGCCGGCTCGCGAGAGAACCTCGGCGAGGAAGAATTTGGACGATGTGTTGTCCAATGTTTCTCATATATATGGGATTTGGAGTACGAAGCAATTGTGCCAGATCGTAGAGAGGTCAAGACAGTGATGAATGTTCTACTCGGCGCTGCCATATCTGCCGTCCCTGGAGGGAAAGCCTTGAGTCTGTCTGAGCGTTTTCTGAGAGCGGCCTCAGCTGGCATGGCAAAAGACTTTGGTAGTCGAGCGGTCGATTCCATCACTGATCGGATGGACAACCATTTAGCAATGAGCAAAGGCCGCCTTAAGATGAGTGTTATTCTGTGTGCTGACGGTAGGACATTCGTCTCGGCATCTAATCTAGGGTTTGCCCAATACGCCTCCGTGTCATTGCATCCCGGTAAACGCGTTGATACACGCGAGGAATATCACTTGCGCCGTTCTCAAATGCGAAGGCCTAAGGAAAATAATGAATTCTTGCGCAGGGTCGAAGTAAACACAAATCTGGGCGGCAACGACCGGAATTCATTTACAATTAAGAGCCCCGCAATGAATACGGTTATTGAATATAACTAACGCAGATCGACGTCCTAAGTGCCGACGGAGTATATGATAGTGTTGCCATTTATATCTGTCCACGATAGATCGTTGCTTGTACTAGCTGTTTTGTTGATATTGGGCTCTGGGCACGGCTGCGCTGTAGAGCGGCACTCCGCCCCGCATTTGCGCGGTCCCAGTGATGCCGAGCCATCCGTTCGTGACTACGCCGCACAGGAGATCGATTCGATTATTGCCGCTTCTTCTGTGGAGTCGCTTCGTGAAAGATTCGTCGCCGAGGGCTTCATTCTCTTGGCCTTAACTGAGCGGTTCGATACCCTTGAGGCGGTTCGTGCCGCCAGAGGGCATGGTGTGGATGCGGGCGTAAGCCTCAATGATCTTCATACGCTCATTCGCGGGCTATATCGAACGGATGACTACGTTTTGACTGAAAGGATGGACCGCTTTTTACGGAGTTGGATTCGGGAGATTGAAGACCGCGAGGTGGAGTTGGTAAAACGATTGGATCAAGAATTAAAGGGACTCACCTACTTTATGCACGAAAGCCTATTCTGGGTCGCTCAATTTTCTCGCGCTCTTCACCTTTCCTCCAATTCTGAAATAATGGCTTTCGCCCGGCGGATTCTCTCTCGAGACCGTTGCATGGAGGTATTCGAATCCGAACAAGGGCTTTCTTCATTTTTACTAAGCGTGTTTCCACTTTTGCTGGCTATTGAGGATGGGGACTGGCGGGAAGCACATCGGCTCCTCGAAAGCGGCATTATTGACTCACCTGAAGAACAACGCCTTTTCGTTAGCTATTGTTCAGGGCAACTACTTGGTCGTATGGATATTTATATATGGGTGCGAGATCGGCTCGACGATCCCGAAGCTTTATTTCAACTGGATGTTTACACAGCGTTTGCGTTTCCTGACCAGCCTGATGCCGAGAAGGTGCTTCGTGCCGCTCGAGACAATATTATACATTCGTCATTAGCTGATCGTCTCAGGTGTGACCGCCTGATATACATAATGGGTATGTGCGGCCTCGGCGGCTACTGGAATCTCTTCGATGAAATTGCCCAAGATACCGCATTGTGTGGTCCTCCATACGGCAGTGTTCTTCATTTGTTGGCTGTTGAGGGGGAGTTCGATCGGCTCGATGAGATGCTTAGGCGAATGGACGATGCGGTTCCGGAGTTAACGAAGCAGATACTGCGGGCGGAGGCTCTTTCCTTCGCAGGACGGCGAGGTGACGCAAGGAAGATCTTGGATCGAATCGATCGCTTAGAGGTGTCGGCGATTCATGACCTTCAGACGATTGCCTATATTTATGCCCGTATAGGTGATATTGACACCGGCATTGACGTCATGCGTGCTGCACATAAGCAGATGAGAGAGTTTCCGGTCGAAGAAGGCTGGTGGGCATTCGAGCTCAGCAACCATGCCACACTTATGGGCGTCTACGGCCAGTCTGGAGCGAGTCTTGAGTTGATTCGTGCTGCAATCGATAAATTGCAGCTTTGTAACGCGTCAAGGATATACGTATGGTCGGAGCTTGGGTCGTGGGACAGTTCGTCAACGCGCGTGCTTTCGCTGGGACGTTCTTGGTAAAGGCTCATGCCTTACTTGTTGAGGTATGGCCGAGTGTCACCTTTCGCCAGTCCATCGCAGGACTGACACATGTAGGGTAACTGTTCCATCATCCCCCTGGTCTGAAGCCGTACCAGCCGTAAGAATCGCAGCGGGAGATGGGTTCAGGCCGGGGGTTGCCAGTGATCGGGGAGGAATTGGTTGAGGTTGTCGGTTGAGGTTTCGGGCAGGCGGGTGAACAGGTCGGTGAGGTAGGTCGTCTGCTCGATTTGGTTTCGCTTGGCGCTGCTGATGAGGCTGAACATGGCCGCCGCCCCCGGAAGTCGGCACCCCCGAAAGCCGGCCTGGCCGCCGATAAACAGCCAGTTCTTCCTTCCGATCGCGTTGCCGCGCAGACTGCGTTCGCAGGCGTTGTTGTCGATCGCCAGGCGGCCGTCATCCAGATAACGGCTCAGCGCTACGGCCTGGTTGAGCACGTCATGGACCGCCTCGCCCAAGCCGCTTCTGGGTCATGCATCGGCGGCCTGGACCTGGCACCCCTCGATCAGCGCTTCGACGATCGGCCGACTCCGCTGGCCGCGCATCGCCCGAGGGCTCGGACACATCACCATCGGATATCGAATCATCAAGCGGGGTATTCATCCCCCCAGCGTGACAACGTGGCCAACTGATTGGAAGGCGGGGTTAATGGCACGGACGCCCCCCAATCTGACGCGCGGGACACCCATTTCAGATTCCCCCCTTGTAAAATAAGGGCGTACGAGCGATTTTCAGCGCGCCTCGGAAGTCAGGAAGAGCATCGAACACCACTCTGGCCGCGCAAGAGGCGATCGCGGTCGCTTGACATTGAGCAGGCAAACTCAGGCCGCGTGACGTCTTCGCGTGCTCATGACAACGGCCACCAGGCACAGCGCCGCCAAGATGGCCGTCGATGGCTCGGGAATGGCTGCGTCCGGCCGCGGTTGCCCTGGGTCGACGCCGCCAAGTTGGGAGATGTAGACGGTGGAATCGAGCACATCATCGAGCGTGTCCGCGATGATGAAGGTCAGTACGTTGTCCGTGCTGCCCGGGGTGACGGCACCGCTGAATGTGTGAACCAGCGGTCCGAGCGGTCCGGTCGATCCCCCCAGGATGCCGTTGAGTTCCGTTCCCGGGTGGAAGCCCATGTTGGGGTGGTCGATGTTGATCGGCAGGCCGTCGATGAAGGCGATGTTGATGCCGTTGAGGTATAGACCGAAGGCATCAATGATAGATCCCACGAAGTCGTCGAACTCCTCGGACCCGAAGGTGACGTTGAAGAAGACACTGTCCGTGCCGGCATCGACATCAAAGGTGATATCGAGTTGCGTCACGTCGAAGTGCAACGGCATGCCACTGATCGGGAAGAGCAGGTCCTCTTGCTCGGGGGTGGCGGGGACGCCGTACGCTGTGGTGAAGTTGAACGATGTGTTGGGCCCGTCGCCGTAATCCTCCACACCACCACTGCTGAGGATGATGCCGGGTCCGATGCCGTAAGTACCGCTGAAGTTGGTGAAGGTGCCGCTGGAAGTCACCGGTTCCTCAAGCATGTTGAAGCCGGTGTGCCCCGAGAGGCTCGCGCCGGTGACGGTCAAGCCGGTGTCCAAGCCGCCGGTCACGGCCAGCGCCAGTTCCATCGCCGACGTGTTGGGCGTCACCACGATGGCCAGGACCGCGGATGGGTGCGCTAACGCCATGGCCAGGACGATGCCAAGTAGTCTCAAGTCATGCATGGCAAACTCCCCTCAAAGTGAAAGAACTTCAACGGATCCGTTGACGCAAGTGACGGGTCGCACGATCCCAGGCTGAACGGCATCAGAGGTTGGGGGGCGAAGAGTCGCGTGAGAGGAAAGACAACGTGGCTTACCGCCCTTGCCAGTCACACCACCGAATCCTCGACTCTCAGAATTCTCCGTGCGAACTCGCGGGAATCGCTCTTGGCACACGATGAACCCCCTGGGTGGATAGGTTCATTATGGTGCCCGATATTGCCTATGTCAATATAAATGCGAAGAAATCGGCCAAAAAATCTCGCGTTCCAGTTCATCTAAATATCATAGGATAGTTTGGTCGCGTGGTTCGGGCCGATTTCGGAGGGCCCGAGCGTGTGCTTTTGGTGCTGGCCCGTGATGGGCAGTATCAGCCCAGCCTGCCTTGGGATCCCTTATCCGTTCTTGTGTGAATCTGGCCAGTTTTATCTTGACAAAGGCGAAATCGGGTGTCATACTCCACTTACGCCGCTCGGAGATGGTCTTCGGGCTGAAGTGCTGATTCCAGCGTGCCAGTGGGGAGGCTTCGAGCGGAGAACGGGGTCGGACCGCGCGCCGATTCGCGGGGCGGACAGATGTTTTAGTTGCCCCCTCACCCCCCAAGCCCGTGAACCCGGCCGGCCTGGAATCAGATTTACCATCAGTTTCGTATCACTTCGATGCGAGGGAGAGAACGCATGTCGGTCAAGCTCAATGTATTAGGTATCGTGGTGGGCGTGGGGGCGGGGTTGGGGCTGGCGTCGATGGCGGCCACGGCTCGTTCGAGTATGAGGGGGATGGCAACTGGGACATTGGCCCGTTCTACACCAGCCTGGCGGCCCAGGGGTTCGCGGGCTTTGGCGATCCGCCGGACTGGTTCACCTACCACCACGGCTCGCAGTACGCCAGCA
>JAFIFY010000087.1 GCA_020831765.1 Phycisphaeraceae bacterium
ATGCTCCGGCGGCACACCCACCTCCGAGATCAACGCCTCCGCACGTTCACCACATTCCCGGAAAACCCGGTCCCGCACATCCCTAACGTCCAATAAACCGTCCGCCGCGACCTCAACCGTCTCATACCACACCGACGACAACTGTAACGCGCGCGGCTCGCCCAGCCGGCCATGCTCTACCTCCAACAGCCACGGCCCGTGTCCGCCGGTCTCACCCGGATCAAGCGCCTGCAAAGACCCCGGATACAACACCCAGCAGCTCCCCGCAGCACCCGCCCCCCGCTCCAGTCGCGGCGAATGGATATGACCCAACAACCAACCCGATGGACCGGCTCGCATCAAGTCCGACAGCGACAACGGCGCATACACACTCTCCGAAACTCCAAGATCACCATGCACGATCCCCAGCACCGGCACCCCGTCACCCGGAGGATCAAAAACATAATCCTTCAGCGGGCTCTCTCTCACGCGCTCCTGCGCAAAACACCACCCATCCACATGCAGCACCGCCCGCCCGTGGCCATCCCGAATCGTCACCCGCTCCCACACACCACCCCGACCCGGTAACAAAAACCGCGTCCGAGCCTGTTCACTTAACCCGTCGGCCAGCCGGGGCAGAACATCAAAATCATGGTTGCCCGATACCGCCACCGTCCAAATCCCCGCCTCAGACAACCGGCCGATCCCCGCTTCCAACGGCCCGATCGCCTCCCAGAACTTGTTGTCCTGGTCGGCGATATCTCCGCTCAGGCAGACCACATCGACGCGTAGCTCGATGGCGAGCTTGACCAGTCGCTCCCACGCCGCGCCGGCCCGCAGGCTTTCGCGGTCGGTCCCGTCGGGCAGCCGGGTCGAAGCGCGGCCGATGTGGATGTCTCCGGCAAGCAGTAACTTCATGGCCGGTTCAGACTACCGGGTTTGGGGATCACGGGCCAGCGCTGAATCGCCGGGTTCGGGGCACAATCTCCCGGAATTCACGCCCGAAGCCGGCATCCAGCGACACCACCCTGTCGCCGTCGCCAATCGAGCCGCCGAGTATATTGCCACCATGCTGGTCTACGCGGGCATTGATGAGGCGGGTTACGGGCCGTTTTTCGGGCCGATGGTGATGGTCCGCACCGTCTGGACCGTCACCGAAGACCGTCGGCCGGCCACCGATGGCCAACCCTCGGGCAAGGTGCCGGACTTGTGGCAGCGCTTGAGCGATGGCGTTACCCGAGAGAACCGTGATCCGGAGGGCCGGATCGCCATCGATGACTCCAAGAAGGTTCACTCGGGTAAGCACGGCCACCATCATCTTGAGCGCGGCGTGCTGGCCATGGCCGGCGCGGTTGGCGGCGACGGTGAACCGGCCGTCCAGACACTGGAACAATGGCTGGCGCTCCAGCCCGAGCCGCAAACCCTCCTGCCGTGGTACATCGACGGCGATGGGGACGGCTTGCTGCCCCGCTGGATCACGCGGGGCCAGGCCGATATCGCGCGCGCCATGCTGGCTCGAAGCCTCGATCGCTCGGGCGTGCGGCTTGGTGAAATCGCCATCGAAATGCTTTTGGAGGATCGATTCAATCAACTCGTGCGACTGAGCGGCAACAAGGGAGCGCTTGGGAACATGCTCGCAGCGCGGCATCTTGCGGCGATCTGGCGAAGCTGGGGGCATGCCGATCCGCGCGTGGTGGTGGATCGCCTCGGCGGCCGCGCCCATTACCTGCGATTGCTCGGTGATGCCGTGCCCGAAGCCAGGATTCAGGTTGCCCTGGAGACCAATACCCGAAGCGTTTACCGGCTGACCGAGGCCGACGCCGAACACGTGAAACAGCGCGCGCAGCCCTTTCGATCGATGTGGGTCAGTTTCGAGGTCGAGGCCGACAGCCGACATCTCCCGGTCGCGGCGGCGAGCATGGGGGCCAAGTACACGCGAGAGCTACTCATGGAACGTTTCAGTAAGTGGTTTGCCGCGCGCTTGCCGGATATCCGTCCCACGGCCGGATACGGAAGTGATGCCAAGCGATTCTGGCTGGAAATCCAGCCGCACCTCCAACACCTGGGCATTGATCCGCTCCTTCTGCGTCGTCAAAGATAACGCAAGATCACGGAGCGACCTCCGAATGGACCGGCTTGTTCACTGACTGGGCATGGAGATGTGGTAATCCTCATCCATCGAGCCGTCGATTCGATAGTTCAAAGGCACGCGGATCGGACCTTCAACGGCGATGGGAACATCATCTTCGAATTGGCCATCGGGGGGCAGCGTCCAGGTCGGCAGTTCCAGCTTGACGATGGCCAACGTCTGATCATCGAAATCCTGCTTGACGCCGACAGGCCGCTCGACGCCGGTTTCCTCGCGAACGCGCTGGGCATGCTCCCTCGCCCGCTGTGGATGGACGATCCTGTGCTGAGAGATCATCGAAGGCGGTACGCCCATGGAATCATTGCTGAAGCCCTTGGGCATGGCGGGCAGATCATCTTCCGGTGGCCGCGCGGGTGCTCGAGCGCCAAGGTCGCCGGTGCCCAGTTCGTAAACCACATCCATCGGGGGCACTTCCAGAAACCATCCATCACGGGCCGGCGTGCGATTGGATTCGAGGTAGTACCGATTGCCTCGCCGCATGACCGGAACCAGATAATCCATCTCCCGCACCCGCGCCCTGAACCCGGGACCGAATCGATAGTAGACCGGTTGCCCATCGACCGTGTCATCCAGCCGGAAGAGCGATGTCTGCTCGCCGTCGGTTCGCAGACCGACGCTGGGAATGCGCATGCCCCGTGCCAGGGGGTCGCTATCCTCGACCGCCTGATCGACGGGCCGCAGCCCCTGATAGGGCACCGCCCCGGCCGCGCCGGGCCAGAGAACCGCCGCGCCCAGGGCCAGGGCCAGAACCGCACGGGAGCCATTGGATCGTCGAATCACGCTGGCAGTATATCGGTCCATCAGGCGGCTCGTCCACACCTTCCAAGGCCCGCGCCCGGATCAATCGGCCGTCGATGGGCCGCTCCGGGCAATGCCCTGGACGACGGGGATGAACCTGATCCGAGCCGGCCGCCCGCCGCGCCCTGCCGGTGGGGCAGGCGTTACACTAACCGGTCTCAAACCCCGGAATGACGAAACATGATCGATCTTCGTGACTTACGAGAAAACCCGGACCGGTATCGAGCAGGCTGCGCGGCTAAGAATGATGACCCGGCCATCGTCGACCGACTGCTGGAGCTTGATGCCCGGCTTCGCCAGTTGATTGCGCGTCGGGAAACCCTGGCCGCGGAGAAGAACCGGCTGGGCAAGGATATCGGTGAGTTGGCCGGCCGGCTGAAGAAAGCGGCCGATGCCGAGAAGGAGCGGCTTCAGAAGCAGATGGCCGCGCTTCAGAAGCGCCCGGCCGAGATCAAGGCCGAGGAAGGCCTGCTCGATCACCAGATCGCGAAACTGGAGCCACAGCGGGACAAACTATGGCTGTGCATCCCTCAGCCTCCCGACCCGGAGGTGCCAGTCGGTCCGGATGCGACCGCCAACGCCGAGATCGCCCGATGGAATCCACCGCGCTTCGATCCCGCCCGAACGTTCGCCGAGAATCGCGGCTTTGAGCCCAGGAGCCATATCGAACTGATGACCGCCCTAGAGATGGTGGACTTCGAGCGGGCGGTCAAGCTGAGCGGCTCGCGCAGTTATGTTCTCAAGGGTGATGGCATGCGCCTGCACAATGCCCTCCTGCAGTTCGCCTTCAGCTTCATGCACCATGAGAACGGGTTCACGCCGATGAGTGTGCCCGTGCTGGTTCGCGAATCGGCCATGCTGGGCACGGGCTTCTTTCCCCAGGGTCGTGATCAGGCCTATGCCGTTGGCGACATTGAAAAACTGATGGAACTGCTTCGCGATCATTCCAACGACAAGATGGTGGATGATGAATTCGCCGCCAGCAAGAACGAGGGCTATCTGACCGGCACCGGGGAAGTGGGCCTGATGGGTTTCCATCAGGATGAGATTCTCGACTTTGATGCCTTGCCGCTGAAATACACCACGGTCAGCACCTGTTTCCGCCGTGAGGCGGGTGCCGCCGGCAAGGACACGGCCGGGCTTTACCGCATTCATCAGTTCGACAAGGTCGAGCAGGTGGTCATCTGCCGCGCCGATGAGCGGGAAAGCCGCCAATGGCACCAGACGATGATCGGTTTCGTGCGGAAACTTCTGGAAACATTGGAACTGCCCTACCGCCTGCTTCAATGCTGCACCGGCGATCTGGGCCCGAAGAACGCGGACATGATCGATATCGAATGCTGGATGCCATCGCGCGGCGAGGTCGGCCCAGACGGGAAACCGACGGGCGCTTACAGCGAAACACACTCGGCCAGCCGGCTGTATGACTACCAGTGTCGCCGACTCAACATTCGATATCGCGACCCCGAGACGGGCAAGACCACCGTCTGCCATTCGCTGAACAATACCGTTCTGGCCAGTCCGCGCATTCTCATTCCCATCGTCGAGATCTATCAGGATGAGGACGGTTCGATCACCATCCCCGAACCGCTACGCCCGTGGATGGGTGGCCGCGATCGCATCGGCTGATCGCTCCGGACCGATTCGACCATGGCAAAACAGACGATCCCACCACTGAATGAACTGGCCGCAAGGCTTGAACAAGCGCTTGATCGGAAGTTGGCCCGGCAGCATCTCGATGCCGCCTCGCCGGACCACGGCGGCATCGCACATGAACGCTTCGGCTGGGTGAATATCGGTCATGGCGCGGCCGGTTCACCGTTATTCGCCGGCTGGCTGCTTGTCATGCTGGGCAGGAAAAGCGATGCCTCATGGATCCGACGGCTTGACCTGATCATCGACCTGCTGCTGACCCGACGTCGCCCCGGCGGTCTTGCCGACAATCCCGACTGCAACATCGAATCCGCACCGGATACCGCATTCAACGTTCAAATGCTTGGCGCGCTTCTGACCCTGGAGCGCCGCCGTCCGATCCGGCATCCATCCTGGGCCGGCGCGCGACGGAAGCTTGAGCGTTACATCCGGCAGGTGGCCGAGCCGATGGCCGAGGGTGGATTTCACACGCCAAACCACCGATGGGTTCTGGGCTCAGCGCTGGCGATGGTTCTGGAACTGAACCTGGTGCGATCCAGGTCCGCCCGGGGTACCGTCCAACAGGCGCTTCGACTTTATCGCGATGAGATGCCGGATATCGATGCCCACGGTTTCTTTGTTGAACGCAGCCCCGTGACTTACGATGCGGTCAGTTGCCGAAGCCTCATGTTCATGTCCGATTACGATGCGGATTTCCCGGGCCTGGCCGCGACGCAACGAAACATCGTGACCGATACCACACTGCTCAATCCCGATGGCAGCATCGAAACCGCCCTCTCCACACGACAGGATCAACTAAGCAGCCAGCCCCCAACCGCCCTCGCGGCTTGCGCGGTGATGCTCCAGACGCGCGGCCGCCGGCGCGCCATCGGCCATGATGTCTCCGGCCGGCTCTGGGGGATGGCTGATCGGTTCTCCCTCAATGATCTGGCCTGGTTGACCTGGGCAGCGCTCGAAGCGGACGACGGCAAGCCCGGCGGGCGGCGTCCGAGCCGAGCGCAACCTTTGGGCAAACCGCTGCCTGATGTCGGCTGGGATGCGCTTGACGCTTCAGGGCCAGTCGTGCGGTTCCGCGCCATCTGCGCGGGCAAGCCGGCCGATGCGCTTACGGATGCGACCACACAGGTGGCGCTGAGCGCCTTACCCGGACAACGCCGGCTGCTGCGCGGCGTGTGGGCCCGAACGGATGATCCGGAGCAGTCGATCCGACTTGAGGGGCTATACCTGCGGGTTTCCTACTTTGGTGCCGCCGGCGACTTCATCGCCGACCGGATCGAATCCCGCCCGCAGGGCATCCGTCTCATCTGCCAGGGTGATCGACAGTTGCCTCGGCGGCCGGGCTACGAAGCGCCGCTCGGCCAACCCATCGCCGCCGATGACTGGGAAACATCACTCTCGGGACGCCCGGTATTGAGAAAGCCCCTGGCTTCGGGCACATTGGACATTCACACGGATGATCCGGCGGCGATCCGGATGACATGGAAAGCCAACCCCGCGCTCCCTGAGAATGTGCCGGCTCAGGTCACCATGGATTTCTCGCTGCCCCAACGCCTTGTCGCCGGCACGATGGAGATGATCCCCCAAGCCGGGCAGACGATCCTGATGGGCGATTCCTGCCGCCTCGAGCGATCGGTGGCACTGGCACTGACACTGGAGGGCGGCGCCAAGGCGCATCGGGCGATGGATCTGCGGGATGGACCGCCCATGGACGACCCGCGCGCGTCCTTTCGCCTGGTGATTAACCTCCAGACGCCGGTATCGCAGACTTGGCGAATACGAGCCCGGTCAATGTCGAAACCGGCAAATTTGGTCTAAGTCAATTATTTCTAGAGCTTTATATCCATGCATTTGACCGGGGCCTGCTTTTCGGCTACATTAAAAGGCTTATGACGCCTTCGCGACCCCGAACTCGCTCCTCGACCAAAACCTCCACCAAGACCGAATCAGGGGCTCGTGCCAGCCGAACCTCCGGGGCAAAGGCCAGCGCCTCCAAGCGTTCGACCACCAGGAAATCGGCCGCGAGCAAGTCCGCGCCGACCAATCGCGCCGCCAAGTCATCCGGCGACGGATCGGCCAAGGCCGACAAGAGCAAATCCAAGAAGCCGACCAAGCGGGACACAGGCGCGGCCAAGCCCCGCAAGAAGAGCAAGTCCGCCGCCGCGGCTTCGACAGGCTCAACCAGCGCCGGCCCGACAACGCGTGGCGGCGCATCGACCGCCGGCACCGCCGCGTCGATCAATAACCTCAGCGCTGCCCTGCGATGGCTCAACAGCCTGGTCGATTTTGAACGACAGCGCATCGTCAACTACTCGCCCAAGGTCTTCGATCTCGACCGGATGCGGCGCCTGCTCGCATCGCTCGGCGATCCGCACGATAAGTTCCGCTCGGTCCACATCGCCGGAACCAAGGGCAAGGGATCGACGTGCGCCATGCTGGCCGGCATGCTTGAGGGCTGCGGCTACACCGTTGGTCTGTTCACCAGCCCGCACCTGATCCACATATCCGAGCGGATCAGCATCAACGGCCACGGCATCAACAATCCGGATCTGACCGATGTTCTCAAACGCGTGGCCGCGGCCAGTGAACAACTCGACGAGACGCTGACCTTCTTCGAGGCCCTGACGGCGGCGGCGTTCCTGTATTTCGCCGAGCAGGCCGTGGATGTCGCCGTGATCGAAACCGGGCTCGGCGGCAGGCTTGATTCAACCAACATCCTCACGCCGCTGGCGACCGGTATCACACAGATCAGCCTCGATCACACGAATGTTCTTGGCGACGATCTGGTTGGCATCGCGCGCGAAAAGGCGGGCATATTCAAGCGGGACATCCCGGCGGTGAGCGTCGCCCAGACGCCCGACATCGCCGCGGCGATGGTGGAAGTGGCTGAGAAGGTCGGCGCTCCGCTGGAATTCACCGGCAAGGAGATCGATTTCTCCTACCGGTTCGAAGCCACCCGGGAGCTTGGCCCCCATTCGCGCGTCAGCGTGCTGACATCGACAAGCAAGTATGAGCACCTGGCCGTGCCGCTCAAGGGCGAACACCAGGCGCTCAACTGCGGTCTGGCCCTGGCTCTGCTTGACAAGCTCAAGGCCCATGATTTCAAGCTTCCGGAAGAGCGTGTGGTCGAGGGCCTGAGCAGAACGTTCCTGCCCGGGCGCATGGAGCAGGTCTACGCGCAGCCGCGCGTGATCATCGATGGAGCCCACAACGCGGCATCGATCCAGGCGCTGATCCGCGCCCTGGGCGCGCATATCGCCTACGACTCGCTGGTCATGATCTTCGGATGTGGCCAGGACAAGGACATCAACGGCATGCTCAAGCAGGTGGCCCTGGGCGCTGACAAGGTCATCTTCACCAAGAGCAAAATCAATCCACGCGCGATGGAACCGGAAGACCTGCTGGCCCGCTTCAACGATTTCAGCGGCAAGATGGCCCAGACCGCGCCCAACCTCGAAGAGGCGATCCAGCTCGCCGGAAGGGCCGTCAGCCGGGAAGACCTGATCGTGATCACCGGAAGCTTCTATCTCGCCGGCGAAGCCCGGAAGCTCTTCCTCGATGCCAAGAGTCGCAAGCGGTAAAACGCACCGCCTCCGGGCATCGCTCAAAGGCACCCGCCCATCGCCCCACGCTTCAAGCATCATGACCACTGGAGGTCACTTGCCGCGGATCGGCTCGGTACAGCTTGCCAGTCCCGTCCTGCTGGCGCCCATCGCCGGTTACTGTGATCTTGCCTTCCGGCTCGTGGCGCGCGGGGTCACCGGCATGCAGCCGCCGGGCTTTGATCCGCCGGCCGGCGTATCGCCACACCAGTTCGGCCTCGGCCTGGCATGCACTGATCTGCTCTGCCCGCACGCGATCCTTCGAGAGAACGAAAAATCGCTCTGGCTGGCGGCGACCAGCCCCGATGACCAACCGCTGTGCATGCAGCTCTACGGCCGACATCCGGACGTGATGGCCGAGGCCGCGCAATGGGCCGAAGCGCACGGCGCAACGACCATCGATATCAACATGGGCTGCCCGGTGGATAAGGTCACCAAGAAGAACGGCGGCTCGAAGCTGCTGTGTGAACCGGATGTCGCCCTTCGGGTGGTCCGGGCGGTCGTGGCCGCCGTCAAGGTTCCGGTCACGGTCAAGATCAGGCTGGGCTGGGATGAGGACACGTGGGTGACCCGGACACTGCCACCACGACTGGCCGACTGCGGCATCGGGGCCATCACCGTCCATGGCCGCACCGCGCGACAGATGTTCTCGGGCAAGGTCAACCATGAGGGCATCGCACAGGTTGTCGAAGCCCTGGCGCACCATCCTCATCTCACGGTCTTTGGCAACGGTGACATTCAATCGCCGGATGATGCGCTTACGATGATCCAGCGCACCGGTTGCCACGGTGTGATGATCGGGCGGGCGGCGTTGGGACAGCCGTGGCTGCTTCGTGACACCGCCTGCCTGCTGCTGACCGGACGACGACATCAGCCACTCGGACGGGCCGACCGGGCTCGGCTTGTGCTCAAGCACCTTGACCTGCTCAACCACTACCGAGGCCCGAGGGTCGCCTTGAATACGATCCGCCAGCGCATCGCGCGATATTCGCCACACCTCCAGCCATGGCCGAACCTGCGAAGGACCGCGCGCGAGTTGACCAACCTAAGCGCCCTTCGCGAAATGCTGATCGCCGGCATCGAAGAGCTTCAGGCCGACCCCGATGCCCAGGTGCGGTTCGGCGCGGCCGAGCCTGGCCGGGAAGACCTGGCCGCGACATCAAGATAGGCCGCCAGGCCGTTCGCGACGACCGCCAGGCCCGCCGGAACGAGGCACCCCTCGATCATGGCGCTTCCTGATATCCGAACACGGGCCAGCGGAGAGCCTCGAACGGGTATCATGAAACGTGGGCAACGCCGGTACCGGGCGCGGGCCTTGACAGGCCTGATGGCACGCCACCTGAACGTCCCGTTCAGCCGGACCCGGCATGTCTTGCATGATGGGCGTTGGCAAGCTAGATTGATGGTTTGCACCGGGGACGCGTAGCTCAATTAGATAGAGCACCGGTCTACGGAACCGGCGGTTGGAGGTTCGAATCCTCCCGCGTCCGTTCGTCAGATTCTGGCAACCCCTCGCCCGCTCCCCGCCATACGAACCGGCCGGTTTCCCCACTTGGACGCGACCCATGATGTCGTTCGTAAGTGCTTATATGGCAATGGGTGGATTCTGAAATCGGGCTGCCCCCCAAGCCATGGGGGACGCTTGTCGGTCCCAAGCCCGATCGCTCGGGGCCTGCCAAAGGGTTGATCCAGGCTCAATGTGTCTCCACCGGCCTGGACATCGACCTGGAGTTCACGCCGTCGGCGATGCCGTACCGAAGCGGCGCTCAAACTCATCCCTCAGGGCAAGGCGCGACTGGCATTGATCGTGGAGCAACTCGCGGAGGCGTGCCCGGCCGTCGGTGATGGTGATGTAGCGGGTGGCGATACTCGGATCGCTGGGGCGGTTGTAGCCGATGCTTCCGGGATTCAGCCAATAGGTATCTTCGCTCAGCCACATGGCCGCGCGGTGGTGGGTGTGGCCCATGATCAGGGCCCGGAATCGATCCCCCTGGCCGACAGGCGCATCGGCCCAGAACTCATCGAACGTGTAAAGGTTCTCGATCAGGTCATAGCCTCGATAGTTGTGACGCATGAGGTAGGACACGCCATCATGACTGAAACTCATTTCCGTGGGCAGCGCTTCGAGAAAGGCGATATCTTCCGGCTCGAGCTGCCGGGCGTTGTGCGCGGCAAAGTCGGGCGGCGGCCCATCCCCGGTTGCCCCCTCACGCCAACGGCTGATGACCTTCTCATCATGATTGCCGCGAATGCAACGAATGCCCCGGCTCCGGACACAGGCGATCACCTCCCGCGGATGGAAGCCCATATCCACAAGATCGCCGGCACAGTAGACAATATCGCTGTCACGCTCATGGTCCAGGACCGCCTCCAGGCAGCCGATGTTGCTGTGAATGTCGGAAATGATCAGAAGCTTCATGAATCGCCTGTCTGAACAGTATCTCGGAATCAAAAGAGTGAGCTTACTCCAGCCGCACGGTGTATTCAAGAGGTGATCCTGTGGCGGGATTCACGCGATCGGCCGTTCCAATCATGCGCTGGCCGGCGAACACCCGACAGACGCCGGCGATCGATCACACATAATGGGACATCTTGCTACTCCCACCAAAGAGAGCCCAGACCGTTTCCGTCCCTCACGTGCAGTCAATTCCATGCTTAAGCAGCAGACGGGGCAAGACATCGTCGAGATTCATGATATCAGCGTCGTGCAACTGCACCAGATTGAGCTTGTATTGTTCATAGATCGCCAGCTTCGACTTCATCCGTTCAGCATACCTCGGATCATCCTCCATTCCCCAGTATTCAATATAGACCTTGCCGGTCGGTAGATAAAACTCGGAGTAGACCTCTTCTTCAATAGGAAGCTTGCGCTCAACAGCATGCACAATACCTTGCATGTAGAGCCAGTTATCGATGAGCATTTCCGCGCGTGATCGTACCCAATGACCATCAGCAGCACGATGCTCGGCGGGAAAGCGCCGACGAAAATCATGGTCCTTACCCTCAGGTTCCCTCTCATCTTTGGGATTTGACCCCTTACTCTCGCCATCTCCGGCCAACTCACGAATGCTTGCCAAAAGGATTCGATTATCAATGATCGTTCGCGGCCATACCACATACGGCACACCACTCTGGCGCATCTCACGCACTTCCGCTCCCATTTTGATGCCGCGATCCGTTGGGACCCAGCCCTTGACGTACTTCTCGATCCAACCCAGTTCAGACAGAATCTGATTGATTCGGGGAGCCGACAGACCGAAGTGCTTGCCAAGCCTTGTTGACGAGATAAACCGGGAGTTGCCCAATGAATCACTTGCATCGTTGTCAGCCGAATCAGCTTCTCGCCATTTGCCTCCGCCGATCTCCTCCAGCATATCGTCGCGTTTCATCTTCCAATGTCGGTAACAGAGGAAGTGTCCGGACTTACTTACCGGTTCGCTACAGCCTTCAACACCACATTGAGCCGTCATTCGATTCCCACAGAGCGCAAAATCCAGCCGATCGGCTATTGTCGTGGATGATAGCCGAAAGGGAACTTTCGGGAAAATGCATCCCATCACACCTTCCTGACCCGGGCAGATGAGCCATGCTGAGGTGATCCTGAGAAGCTTGATTGGCATTTAGGATAGGTGATCATGAATATGTGGGGACCGACCTGATATTCACCAGAACCTTGACAGATACGACGCCGGCCGGGCCATTGAATGGGGTCAGGTTCGGCATACACGGGACATCGTCGGTGGCAATAGCTATCCTGTCGGCGGATCAAACCATTCGCGGATGACCAAGGAGAGTCCGGCATGCCCCCAGTCAAGTTGGCCCTGATCGGTTGTGGTGGTTACGCCAATGTTCACGCATCGCGCGGCCTGGTGAATCCTGATGTCGATCTGATCGCGCTTTGCGACACAAGTGATGCTTCACTTGATCGCATGATCGCCCGGCACTTCGAGCCCATCAACCGGAATCCGGACCGGTTTTCTTCGATAAGCGACCTGCTTGAGCGGGCCAGGCCCGATGCCGTGGTCATCAGCACACCGCACACGCTGCACTTTGAGCACGCATGCCAGGCCCTGGATGCCGGCTGCCATGTCATGATCGAGAAGCCGATGGTGACCCGCGTCGAGGATGCCCGCGTTCTGGCCGAGAAGGCCGCCGGTGCGGGCAGGATTCTGACCGTGGGCTACAACACCCCCTGCACCGCGGAGTTTCGATACCTTCGCCGACTGCTGGATTCCGGGGAGTTGGGCACGCTGGAGCTGGTCACCGGTTATCTGAGCCAGAACTGGCGCGTGCTGACCAAGGGTTCGTGGCGGCAGGATCCATCGCTTTCCGGTGGCGGCCAGGCGTATGACTCGGGCGCACATCTGTTCAACAGCCTCTGCTGGACGATTCGCCGCCCCGTCGCCGAGGTCTATGCCATGATCGACAACATGGATACCCCGGTGGACATCAACAGTTCCGTGGTGGTTCGCTTCGAGGGTGGCGTGATCGCATCGATCACCATCGGCGGCAACTGTCCCTCCAATGGCTCGCATCTGGTGCTGATGTTCAGTGATGGGCGCGTGGAGATCGATGGCTGGAACGGACAGTGGATGAACATCTGGAAAGGCGGGCAGAAGATCAAGTATCCGGCGGTGACCGAGGAAGATCAATCGCCGGATGTCAATTTCATCGATGCGATCCTCGGCCGCGCTGAGCCGGGCACCTCGCCGCGCGATGGGATCATCCAGGCCCAGCTCATGGACCTGATCTACGAATCCGCCCGCACCGGAAAACCCATGCGGCCGAAGCCCGAACACTGAACCCGGTGCGTTTCTGTTGATTGCCGCTTTATTCGCCGGGCGGAACTTCGAACGCGGCGGGTTGCAGCATCTGTCGCAGCGCCTCGACACGTCTTGCCAGCAGCGCTTCGGCGGTTTGCCGCTCGGGGGAGGGCAGGCTCTCGAGCAGATCGCGCAGGCTGGCCTGAACTTCAACGGATTCGGAGTTCGCCAGGGCTTGGCGCAGATGACGCTCGACCGCGGGGCCAAGGGTTGAAAGATATCGATACGCGGCATCCCGAATCTCGAATGCAGGGTCATCGAGTTCGACAAGGGCCTGCTCGACGCGTCGCATGTCCAGGCGCGGCGAAGGCACCGCCCGATCCAGTTCCTCCAGAATGCGCTCGCCGGCGCGCAGCAAAAGGCGCGTGGCATCGACCGCCCGCCACGGATCATCCGCCGCGCCAAGGTCCGCGATCGCCCGCCGGATCATCGCATCATTGATCGCTTCAGGCGGTTCAGGCTCGACCGGTAGCGCTTCGAGCGGGAAGCGGCTGATCATAAAGTCCGTGCCACTGGTCAACACATGTCGTCCATCGGGCGAGAAAGCGACGGCGTAAACCCGCCCTTCCGTCTCACCGAGGCGTTGCGTGATCCGCTGAAGGCGCATATCCCAGACCTGGCCTCGCGTGGACCGAGCATCACCCCATACGATGAGCCGGCCGTCGGGGGACGCGGCAAGGCGAAAGATGATCTCTCCCTGCGATGCGGCCTGAAAGCTGGTGATCAACCGGCCCGTGGTCGCTTCCCATGCGGTCACCCGGCCATCGTGGCCCCCGGCGAGAATGACCGTGCGATCCGGCGTGGTGGTCAACACCCGGACGGTGGTCGGCGCTCCTTCGAGCATCGCGATGCGTTCGCCGGTTCGAAGGTCGCGCATCTCCAATTCCGTGTTCAATGCCACGACGACCCGCCCAAGTTCGGGCAACGTCGTCATGACCGGCACCCGCACCCCGCGGGTTGCCTGAGGCGATACGGACAACACGTTGAATGCCGTAAGCGCCTCACCGCCGCGCCAATCCCAGACCCAAATCTCACCATGACTCGATATCGCGGCCAGCACATCGCCCGCAAAAGCGAAATCACGGATCGACCGTCCCAAGCCCTCGCCACGCAATCCGCGGATCGGGCCGTCCCTGGCCTCGGCTTGAAGCCTCAGTTCGGTAACCAAGGAACAATCCGCCGTGCTCCAGAGTCGGACACTCGATGCGGTGGCGGTGGCGAACCGTGACCCATCGGGCGAAACATCCAATCCCAGTGTCTGTCCGCCGCCATCGGTATTTCGCAACAGCCGGCCGGTCCGGGCGTCCCATATCCGCGCCGCCGGCTCACCGGCCGGCGCCTCGCCGCGATGCACACCCGTCCCGCCGTGCCCGCCGATCAGCCACCTTCCATCCGGTGAATACACCAGGTCCACCGGCCTCACACCCAGGCGGTCGAACTCCAGATCGGCCCGATCGCCGCGCGGCGGATGTTCATCGGCCAACGCGAATCCGGCCAGAACCACAAGAAACAGAAACCAGACCCGGTGCCGGATGACCAACATGCACAATCTCCAGAGACCAACTCCAGCCAATGAGAAACGGCGGCGACCGACAAATGTTAGTCCCCTGGGCAGGTTCCGACGAGCATCGCGGCCTCAGGCATTGGTCGAGGGTGTCGGGGCGCGGCCAAGACGAAGGCGAAGCAGCATGAGAATCACGACGCTGAGAATGATCGTGGTCGATGCCATGGCCATGGCCACGGCCACCTCGCCTTGCTCGAACTGGCTGAAAATGTAACTCCCGGTCGTCTGCATCCCCGCGGGCATGAGCAATACCGAGGCGACCAGGTCGCGCATGCAGACGACGAACGTGGTCAGGAACGCGGCGAACATGGCCGGGCGCAGCAGGGGGAATGTGATCGTGCGGAACACGCGCAACGGCGAAGCGCCCAGCGAAGCCCCGGCGTATTCCAGACGCTCGGAAATCTGCCGCAACCCCGTATCGCCCAAACGAAGGGCATCGCTCATGTACAGGGCCACGTAAGCGATCAGAAGAATGGCCCAGGTGTTGTAGATCGGAATGCCGATCCAAGGCGCGCTCCAGGCCAGGATCAGCGCCACGGCCATGACGATCTTGGGCAGGACGCGCGGCAACAAACCAAGCACATCCAACACCCGTGCCAGCGTTCCCGTGCGACGAAGCACCATCCACGCGATCATCCCGCCGACGATGCAACAGATCGCCGCCGCTGAAAGGCTCAGCCAGAGACTGGTCCACAACGCGCCCAGACCGCCGCCGTCCTTCTCGGAGAAGACCAGGCGATAGTGATCCAGCGTCCAGGTCGGCATCCCCTCACCCCATCGATCAACCAAACTCACCAGCACCATGGTTCCATAGGGCAGACCGATACTCAGCACAAAAAGCATCAGGGCGAAAGCCCACGCAAGGCATGTGGCCCAGCGCGGCAATTCGAGCTGGCGGGACATGGTTGTGCGGCCGCTATGAACCTCTCGCCCGCCAAGCAGCCATCGGCTCAGCAACACGCCGATCACCGCCAGCACCAGCAGCAGCGTCGAAAGCGCGGTGGCCAGCGGAATGTCGATCGGCCAGCTTGTCAGCAGGTAGTAAATCTCCGCCGGCAGCAGCGGAAGATTCGCCCTCGGTCCGAGCACGGCCGGAACGCCGAAGTTGCTGATCGCATCCAGGAACACCAGAAGGCCTGAATTGAGGATCGCCGGCAGCAGCAAGGGAAGAAGGATGGTCCAAGCCCGGCGTGACCAAGTGGCCCCCAGACTTTGCGCCGCATCCTCCAATCGGGTGCTAAGACCCCGCAACGCCGCCTCGGTGGCCAGCCCGACGTAACCGTATCCGGCCAGAGCCATGACCAGCGTGACCCCCCAGAACGAAAAGAACGTGGCCCGGATGGCCTCGGGCATGCCGCCCAGCGTCCGGTCGGCCAGGCCCGCCGGCTGCATGATCAGGACGTAGCAGATCGCCAGGATGTAGGGCGGCGTCATGATCGGCACCAGCAGCGACAAGCGAAGAAACGCCTTGCCGCGCAGGTTCGTCCGTGCCAGCAGATACCCGCACGGAATGCCCAGCAACCACGAACCCACCGTGGTCGCCGCCGCCCAGCGGAAACTGTTCCAGAGCATCTCAGGGATGCCCGGCGTGCTGAACATCCGCCCATAGGGCGCAAGAAAATCATCTAACCGGCCATCAAAGACATCCGGCCAGATCGACTGGAGCAACAGCATCACCACCGGATACCCCACCAGCACCAGAAGGAAGGCGACAGCCAGCAACATGGGCCAGGCGACCGGTCGGCGCCTAGCGCGTCGTGGTCCCGGTGCCGGTGTGGATGGATGAACGCTCAAGACCCACTCCGTGGCGATGCTCGAACGATGACAGCGCGTTCGACGCTGTATTGAAAGCGTCGCAGCGTCGGGGCCATCAGTTCCAACGCGGCCTGATCATCGATCTCAAGAAAGCGCGGCGACCCGGCCGCCTGACGCTCGGCGCTCAGTGGGATGCTCCGCCGCGCGGGCATCAGGTGCACATTGCTGATCTCCTGCTGCATCGGGTCGCTGAAAATCCAAGCCACGAACTGCTCGGCCCGCTCGATGGATGCCGCGGTCCTAAGCACCGCCACCGGTCGCGTGATCAGCGGCACCCCCGAGGGCGGGTAGTGCATGACCAGAGGTTCGCCGCGCTCGATCTGCCGAAAGATGAGGTAGTCCACCGCGCCGAGCATGATGTCGTAGGTGCCCAGCATCAGCCCCGTGATCGCCTGGTTGTTGGCCCCGGCGATCTCCAGGCCGTGTTGCCTTGCCTGTGAGAAGTCATCCCAGATGGTTTCCGGATTCGCCAGGGCGTAGCCGAGAACGAAATCGCCCGATGTGCCCGAGCGCGATGGAGACGGCATCACCTTGGGACGGCCCAGAGGATCGGCGAACACATCGGACCATTCGACCGGCGGCCGCTCCAGACCTCGCTTGAAGGCGATACCCACCGTCGCGGCGCTGGTCGCAAGGAAATGACCATCGGCATCGTGCCACGTTGGATCGGTGTCGTCGCCGATATCAATGGTCAATGGGTGCGTCCAGCCACGGCGCTTGAGGTATTCCGCGGCGGTTCGACTGGCGAGGATGACCACATCCGCCTGCGGGTTGAACCGCTCGGCTTCGAGACGGGCCATGATCTGCCCGGTGGTCGCGGCGAAAAGTTCCGTGCGGATACCGGTTTCTTCGGTGAAACGGCGGCAGATCAACTCGATCAACGGGCGCGGACCCGCCGAGTAGACCATGACGCTGTCCGGATCACGCATCACCGCGCGCCCGCAACTGACCATGCTGACCGCAAGCAAGCCCAGCATCACCAGCGCCGCGGCGCTTCGCGCTCGATCAGACAACAGCATCCCGCGTCGGAGTGGCCGGCGAATCATGCTTCATCCTCCTCGATCCACCGCATGTTCCCCTTGCCAACCACCACACGCACCGGCTGATCCGGCTCGATGGCCGACCGACTCATGCCGCGAAGCTCCACGCCCGGCGACAACTCGGCCCGGGTCTCGTAGCCCGTGCCAAGAAACCGACTGCCCCGAGCCATCGCCGGCAACCCCTCCCCACCCCCGCCCCCGGAAGTACCCCCGCCCCCGGAAGCGATCTCGGAAGCGCCCCCGGAAGTAACCCCGGAAGCATCGGAACCGCCAGTGGCCAGGCGCTCCGCCGCGCCCTCGTGGGCAGGCTCGATTCGGGTCGTATCCCGCCGAACCAAACCCCAGCCCCGTGATGCGGCGGGCACCTGATCGAGCCACGAATCGGGAATCGAGCAACCGTCGGCCACGCACCAGCGATCGTCGCGCCGCTCGATGCGGAGCAACTGACTGGCACCGATGAACGACGCCACAAAGGGCGTGCGCGGCGATTGGTAAAGCGCCTGAGGTGTATCAAGCTGTTCGATGCGTCCACGATTCATGACCGCAACCGTCCGGGCCAGCGCGAACGCCTCGGCCTGGTCGTGGGTCACGTACAGCGTGGTCGTTCGCGTGCGGGCCAGCAGCACGGCCAGGGCATCCCGCAATTCATCACGCAAGCGTGCGTCCAGGGCGCTGAGCGGTTCATCCATCAGGAGCAGTCGAGGCCTGACGACGATCGCCCGTGCGATCGCCACGCGCTGCTGCTGTCCTCCGGAGAGCTGGGCGGGGTAGCGATGGGCATAGGGCATCATCTCGACCTGCTCCAGCGCCTCGGCGATTCGACGGCCTCGTTCACGCCGATCGATGCCACGAACCTTGAGCCCGTAGCCAACGTTGTCCTGGACCGTCAGGTGCGGCCAGAGACTGAAATCCTGAAAGACCATGGCAAAGTCGCGGCGATGGGCGGGCAGAAATGTGCCGGTGGATGGGTCGTCCAGTGTCCGGGCTCCCAGCGTGACCCGGCCCCCGTGCGCGGGCAGCAGGCCGGCCACGATATTCAGCAGGGTGCTCTTGCCGCAGCCCGATGGCCCGAGAAACGCCATCGTGGTGCCGTGTTCCAGTTCGAAATCGACATGGTCCAAGACCACCTGTTCACCGAACTTACGGCTCAGGGAACGACAGATGAGGCTGGCTGGCGACAATTCGGACACGATGCCCTCGCATTACGGTGACGCTTCGACAACACGGAGTCTAAACAAGGGCATGAAAACAGAAAGCCGGTTCGACGTGGCTCATCGATTTCTAACACTCCCGCGGTCAACGCTTCCGCCCATCCCTTTAGACTGACCCCCGATCAACCGAATCGCCATGCGCAGCCCGCATTCCAATGACGTATATCCGCCACCTGCTCTCGAAAGACCCAACCATGGGGAACCCGACATCAAGATTCCGTTGGATGCCGCGTCTGGCCCTGGTTCTGGTCGCCCTTCCATCCTTGCTCTGCTGCGCCCCGACTTCGGCGAACTCCCAGCCGGTCTCGATCATTTATGGCTATGACGCCCAGACTCATGTCGGGATCAAGCGGCTTGAGATCGCCCCCGATCCCGAACAGGAAACCATTCATCAGCAACTGTGGCGAAGTGACGATCCGATGAAGATCGGCAAGCTGGCGATCACGGGTGATGACCGCTGGGTCGGCATGGGTGTGGTCGGACCGTTTCCGGCCGTGGTGATCGTGCCCAGCCGACCAACCGCCCCGGTTCCGGTTCCGGGGGAGGCTCGTGTCGAGTCGCGGCTGGTTCGGATCGGTGATGAGGTGGAATCGATCATCGCATCCCGCAAGCGGCTGATCGTCGCTGATGATTCCGGCGTGCTCATGGTGATCGAACCTGAATCGGGCGAGGTCTCGGGACGTTTTGAAACGCGTCGCCAATTGGACCCGATCGGACACAAGATCGAGGAGATGACGATCAGCCCGTGCGGCGGGTTTGTGATGTGTACGTTCCAGAAGGATTCGCGCGACGGTCGGCGACGGGGCAGCCGCGTGCTGATCCTTCGCTATCCGACCCTGGAGAAGGTTTACGACATCCAGTTGCCGCGCGACCGGCCGCACCTGCACAACCCCAATAACCCCGCCGAACAGGGGCCCAACCCTGAATTGATCCTGCTGTGCCCCGTTGAGAACCGCATGGTGCTGAGCCTCGATCTCTACGGCGCCATGGCCTTTGCCGATCTCGACCAGGTGCTCGAGGCGGGCAAGCTGGTGAATTACACGGTGGTGTCGTCGGACATCAAGGACCGCTGGGGCGATGCGTTTCCCGATCGTGCGCGGCTGTATCGCGTGGGCGATCGGACACTGATGTGGGTCGCCAACTCCGGCGCGGCGGGCGGTGCGGTGGTCATGGACCTCAAGACGCGGACGGTGGTGGCTCGATATCGAACCCATCCGGGGCTCGAACCCACCGTTCGCATGCCGGGCACCGATATCCTTGTCGCGGCCGGCAGGGGCAAGATCAAGACGCGCCAGCAAGCCCGCGTCCTGCGCGAGTTTGAGGATATCGGCCATATCTATGTTTTCGATCTGGCGAGCCTCGACGCCCAGGCCATCGTTGAACCGCGTCGCATCGAATTCGAATCCGTCCCCACGTTCGCGGTCGGCGGCTTGGATGGCCAGCGGGTCATGGTGCTCACAGGTGACGATGCGCCCGATCAGTTCGTGGAGTTGAACATTCAGACCGGCGCCAAGGGCCGAATCATCAAGGCACCTGGCATCGTGGGCCGCTGGCAGCCGATCCCCGCCACGGAGAAAGCCTCCGCCAAGCCCGAGGATCAACGACCCACCGTGGATACCCATGGAGAAAGACGATGATGCAGGTCCAGAGGCGTTCGGTTTCCCGAGATCGTCGCTCGTCGGCGTTCCCGTTTCTTGTGGTGCTGGTCGCGATGATCGCCGGGCTGGCGGCATGCACAGAGACGAACGTGGACGCCGATGGCCGCCCGCTGCGGCTTCGATTCGCCGATTCGGGGATCGAAGGGATGGAAGAACTGGCGCTTCGTTATGGATTGATGGCCGAGGAGTTCAAACGCATCCTCGGTGTGGAAATCCAGTTCTTCTCGCTCAGCGGTCGTGGGCTTGCGACGTTGGCACTGGATGGCAAGGATGTCGATCTGGCCCTGGTCGGACCTTCAGAATACGTGGCGATTCGCAACCGGGTGGCGGTCGAGCCGGTCATCGGTCTCGAACGGCCCCGCTATTTCACCGTGTTCGTGGTGCCGGAGAACCATCCCGCCCGATCGCTGGAGGACCTCAAGCCGGATCGGCTCGGTCGGCGCGCGGTGATCGGCTTCAAGGATCATGGATCGACCACCGGCCACGTCATGCCCGGTTACATGCTGATCGAGGCCGGGTTAAACCTCGATCGGGATGTTCGCATCAGCTTTCTGGGCGGCACGCGCGTCGAAGCCATGCTGACCGGTGATATCGATGTGCTGGCCGCCGGCATTCGTGATTACGATGAACTGGTTCGCCGCGCCGGCGAGGGTCGGTTCCGTATTCTGGCACAGAGCCCGCCCATGCCCAAGGACCTTCTGGTGATCCGCCCTGGATTCGATCCCCGGTTCGTCGAAGAGCTGCGTCAGTCGCTGCTCGAACACGGCGACTCGATCCTCGAAGCCATGCTCGAGCCCGGCCGCAGCCCGCGATACGTGGGTTCGAGCATCGTGCCGGTTCAGGATGAGGACTACCAGATCGTGCGTGATGCCTATCGCGCTCTGGGGCTGCCGGTCAGCGAATGAGCACGATCACGCTCGATTCAGGCCATTCTACGACACCGGCGACCGAATCGGCCGAGGCGCGATCGCCGCGCATCCACTCGGAAGCCGGCGCGGCCAGTGCCATCGCGATTCAAGGATTGCGCATGGAGTTCGGTCCTTCGGGCGCGATCCGGCCTGGCGGGGGGCGATCATCTTCGCGGACATCCGGTCGCACCATCGCCCTCGAGGATGTCCATCTCAGCGTGCCGCCCGGCCAGCGCCTGGTCATTCTCGGGCACAACGGCTCGGGTAAATCCACGATGCTGCGTTGCCTGACCCGGCTGATCGAACCGACACATGGCCGCGTCTGGGTCGAGGGCGAGCCGGTGACCGGAGCGGACCGTCGCCGCCTTCGCCGCATCCGCCGCCGAATGGGCATGGTCTTTCAGAAGTTCCACCTGGTACCGAATCTGAGCGTCTTTCAGAATGTGCTCTTCGGAGCGATGGGTGAACTGGGCCTGTTGGGTGCTTTGGGCTTGACAGCCTCGCTGGAGACGCGCGGCCGCGCCATGGAGGCGCTCGAGCGCGTGGGATTGGCCGATCTGGCCTCGAGACGGGCCGATCGACTCAGTGGTGGACAGCAGCAGCGCGTCGCCATCGCCCGGATGCTGATGCAACAGCCACGGATCATCCTCGCCGATGAGCCTGTGGCCAGCCTCGATCCGCGCGCGGGCCGGGAAGTGATGGAACTGCTCTGGAGCATCGCGATGGAACAGCGGTTGACCGTTCTCTGCACGCTGCATCAGATCGACATGGCCAGGCAGTATGGAGAGCGGATCATCGGGTTGCATCGTGGGCGGATCGTCTTTGATGGCACGGGCGATCAACTGGATCGACGCACGCTGGCGGCCCTTTACGCAACCGAGCATCCCGGCTCGCGCGGGGAGGATACGACGGAGGCCGCATCATGAACCAGGGCTCGGGTGAACATCACGCTCCGCCGCGATGGCCACGCATGCCCATCCTGGGATATATCCTCCTCGTGGTGTTCCTGGCCATGCTCGTGCCGGCCATGATCGAATCCGGCTTCAAGCTGGATCGCACGCTCCAGGGCATTCCGCGGCTGGCCGGATTCTTCGCCGAGGCGTTCCCGCCCAATCGCGATCGCCTGGTGCCGATCAGTTGGGCCATGTTGGAAACCGCCCAGATGGCCCTGGTCGGCGTCACGTTCGGTGTGCTGCTGAGCCTTCCTTTGAGCCTTCTTGCCGCGCGCAACACCGCGCCCTCCACCTGGCTGCGCATGGTCACACGTTCGCTGATCTCCACGGTACGGACCATACCGGACCTGGTATGGGCGATGATCTTCATCATTGCCGTGGGCATCGGGCCGCAGGCGGGAATCCTGACCATCATGGTCGATACCATCGGCTTTTGCGGAAGGTTCTTCAGTGAACGGATCGAGGAGACCAGTTCCGGGCCCGCCGAGGCCCTGACCTCCACGGGTGCCCCTCGTCATGGGGTGATCATCGGCGCGATCCTGCCCGAAGCGTTTCCTTCCTTCGTCGGAACGAGTCTCTACGCCGTGGAAAAGGCGATGCGGTCGGCGGTGATTCTGGGCATTGTCGGTGCCGGCGGCATCGGCGTGGAATTGAGCGCGGCCATGGGCGCTCCGCGATACGACCATGCCCTGACCATCATCCTGGTCATCCTCGCCGCCGTCATTCTGGTGGAGCAGATTTCCTCGGCCATTCGTCGCCGCATCATCTGAGTTGCGCATCCGGCGAACGGATACCCGGCATCAACCCAGCCGGCCCTTGTAGTCTTCATATCCGAACGTGCGAACGACCTCGATCGTTCCCGAAGCGCGGTCGAAGGTCGCGATCGAGGGTAGCCGGACACCGTTGAACGTCGTGGTCTTGACCATGCTGTAATGGGCCATGTCGCCGAAGATCAGCCGATCGCCGACCTTCAGCGGCCGATCGAAGCTGTAATCGCCGATCACATCCCCCGCCAGGCAGGTCATCCCGCCAAGGCGATAGGTATGCGGCTTCCGGCCGGGCTCAGCAGCGCCTTCGATCACCGGCCGATAAGGCATTTCCAGCACATCGGGCATGTGCGCTGAGGCGGAGGTGTCGAGGATGGCGATATCCACATCGTTGTGCATGACATCGAGCACGGTCGCCACGAGAATGCCGGTATTGAGCGCGATCGCCTCGCCGGGCTCCAGATAAACCTCGGGATTGCCATGGCGGGCTCGGAATCGCGTGATCAGGCGGATCAACCGCTCGATGTCGTAGTCCGGGCGCGTGATGTGATGGCCGCCCCCGAAATTGAACCACTTCATCCGATCGAACCATCGACCGAAATGCCCCTCGAAGGCATCCAGCGTCCGCTCCAGCGAATCGCTGTTCAGCTCGCACAGCGTATGAAAATGCAGGCCCGAGATGCCTTCCAGCTCACCCGGCTCGAACGCCTCGGGCGGAACCCCGAGCCGTGAGCCTGGAGCGCACGGATCGTAAAGCGCGGTCGTGACCTCCGAGTGCCTGGGATTGATGCGGATGCCCGCCTCGACGGCTCCCTTTGTCGCCTTGATGCGATCGCGATACCGTCGCCACTGGTTAAAGCTGTTATAGCTCAGATGATCCACCAGGCTCAACCACTGGTCGATGTTCGAATCGCTGTAAGCCGGTGCGTAACCATGAACCTGCCTGCCGAATTCCTCCCGGCCGAGCCGAGCTTCATCCACCGAGCTGCTTGTCACCCCGACAAGCACCCGACGGATGCGATCGAAGACCGGCCACATCGCAAAGCCCTTGAGCGCAAGAAGAATCATCGCTCCGGACCGCCGCTGGACATCCTCCAGGATCGCCAGGTTCCGCTCCAGCGATTCGATATCGACGACAAAGCACGGACTGGGAACCTCGGGCAGTTCGCTCTCGGAGATAGCGATCTCGATCGGCTTTGCTTCGGAGGCGGGCGACTTCACACCGGCTCTCCACGATCTTCCACCTTCCAGGGCAGACCGTACTGGTTCAAGTCTTCCATGAAGGGGTCCGGATCGAATTGCTCGGTGTTGTAAACGCCGGGCTTCTTCCACTTGCCCTCAAGCATCATCTTCGCCCCGATCATCGCCGGAACACCGGTGGTATAGCTCACCGCCTGCGCCCCGGTCTCCCGGTAGCACTCGGCGTGGTCGCAGATGTTGTAGATGAACTTGCGGGCGGGCTTACCGTTCTTGATCCCTTCGATCACGCAGCCGATGCATGTTTTGCCGGTGTAATTGGTGCCCAGCGATCCGGGATCGGGCAAGAGCGCCTTGAGGAACTTGAGCGGCACGATCTTGTGGCCATCGTATTCCACTTCATCGATCCGGGTCATGCCCACATTCTGCAGCACGCGCAGATGGGTCAGATAGCTTTCACCAAAAGTCATCCAGAACCGGATGCGCTTGAGATTCGGAATGTTCTTGACCAGCGATTCCTCCTCCTCGTGGTAGAGCAGGTACATGTCGCGCGGTCCCACACCCGGAAAATCGAAAGTCTTCTTCATCGATAACGCCGGAATCTTCTTCCACTGACCGGCCTCCCAGTACTTGCCCTCCTGGGTGATCTCGCGGATGTTGATCTCGGGGTTGAAGTTGGTGGCGAAGGGATGACCGTGGTCGCCGGCGTTGCAGTCCACGATGTCGATGTGGTGAATCTCATCGAACAGATGCTTCTGGGCGTAAGCGCAAAAGACGTTGGTCGTTCCCGGATCGAAGCCCGAACCCAGCAAAGCCATCCGTCCGGCCGCGGTGTATTGATCATGAAACGCCCATTGCTGCCGATACTCGAATTTCGCCTCGTCCGGCGATTCGTAATTGGCCGTGTCCAGATAATCGACCCCCGCCGTCAAGCACGCTTCCATCAGGGCGAGGTCCTGGTATGGCAGGGCGACGTTCAGCAGCAGATCCGGCTTTTGCGACTGGATCAGACTCACGACTTCTTCGACCGAGTCGGCATCGACCGTGCCCGTCTGGATGGCGCGGCCGGATCGCTTCTTCACATCGGCGGCGATCGCCTCGCACTTGGACACCGTGCGGGAATAAAGGCTGATATGCGAGAAGACTTCCGGAACCTGGGCGCACTTGTGGGCCACGACACTGCCAACACCCCCCGCGCCGATAATCAATACCTTGCTCATTGAACATGAACTCCACGAACTGGCCCGGCCTCGACGACCCGGCGAATGAATGATGCCCCACAACGGACCGTGATTATACGAAATGCACGGATGGATTCCGGCGATGGGAACTTAGCATCCGGGCATTTTTTGCCGGATCACTCCAGATCGTAAAGCCGATTGTCCGCCGAGAGGAACCCCGTTCCCACCGCCACCTGCCCGGCGCCATCGGCGTTATCCTCGAATCGCTCATGCAATGAGCGGCCGTGTCCATCGGCGAACGCCGCGTTGGTCTGCCCGCCGTGGCGGAATCCCTGCGTGCCCGCCCATCGACCGGTGAATGTCCGGTCCGCGGGGTTGGGATACGGCGCCCGCATGAACTTGTTGGCCCCACCGGCCCATTGCCCATCGCCGAACAGCGCTGTGCCCGCGGGCGTGCCGATCTCATCGATGCGCGCTGGATGCGGGATCGACTCCCATGTACCCCGGCCGACATAGCTGGTGTTGTAGTTGTAGCCGGTATACGGATCGACCAGCCAGTTGGCCGGGCCCCCGTAGGATGGACACTGCTGAATCCGCTCGATGCCCTCGCCGCGCCATAGTGTGCCCGGTATCACCTCATCGGGCCGGCCCGGCGCTTGGATGGTCGTCAGATCCCAGGCACGATGAAATGTCGTCGTGCCGGACCAGTCCATGCCATGGGCCGGTGGAAAATATCCCCGCTCTTCCGTCGTGTAGGTGCTGGCCGCGATCGCCATCTGGCGCTGTTGGCTCAGGCAAACCGCCCGCCGCGCCGCCTCCCTGCCAACGCCCAGCGCCGGCAACAGCACACCGATCAACAACGCCACGATCGAAACCACGACCAGCAGTTCGATCAGCGAAAAGCCCATCACCGGGTGGAGCGGTTCGCCGTTCGAGCGTCCCGACCAGCGCGGCGGATGCCGCCGAACGGAATCTTGAGCCAAGACCATCATCGCGCGCCGGGCTCCTTCATCGTGCTCCACGTGAACGCGGTCCCGTCCGCGGCGTCCGGCGATGCAGCCCGTATGCGCCCAAAAGCATCATCACCACACCGCCGGCGGGCTCGGGCACGATCGCGGACACGCTTTGTGTCGCTACTCCGTGGCCGTAGTGCTCCAACAGCATGAAGGCATCGCGCAGACCCACACGGCCATCGCCCGTGAAGTCGCCATCACGCCACACCGCCCCGCTCATGCCCAGGTTCATCCCCACGATCGCCAGGTCCGCATCGTCCACCACGTGATCCCAGTTCGCATCGCCGGGAATCCGCGGCCGAACGCGGGCGACCGCATCGATCTCACCGTTGGCGAAACCGCTCAGGCCCTCGAAACGGATGTACTGAATCCATTCAAAGCCGGACTCGGCCAGGTCAAAGCCCGTACCGCCCATCGATCCGGCGTAGAGATCAAGCGCATCGGCAGCGCTCAAGCCTCCAAAATCAGCCAGGGACAACGCCGGGTCGATCGGCCGCGTGGGATCGAGCGGCTCATCGGTCCATGCCGCCGCAATCCGATCCCAGGCGAACGCGTTGGTGGGAAACGGCCCATCGCCGTATGGGCCATCGTCATACCGGTACCAGTTGATGTTGTCCGGGCTGACCGAAACCTTCACTTTCTCAAAAACCCCCGACGCCGGATCGGCCAGCATGAACGTGTTCAGGTTGGTCGCATCGCTGATGAAACCACCGGTGCCGCTGAAAAGGCTGTTGCCGAATACGACAAAATCGATGCCGAATGGATTGAGCGGATCGCTGTAAACCGGCTGCCCCATCCGGACGGTCACCTGTGTGCCTTCGGCAAGCGTTGTCAGGAGCTTCTCCCCATCCGGGCCGACGTTCCACGCCGGTTCGATCAGTTTGGTGCGGCGAATGTCCGGGACATGGGGATTGAGCGAGTGATTGAAGTACAACGATGGCGGCCCGAGCAAGGCCTGTGGATCGTTGTAGATGCCCGAGCCATCGAGTCCCGTGCTGCTGACGACCTCAA
>JAFIFY010000095.1 GCA_020831765.1 Phycisphaeraceae bacterium
GAGGGACGGCCGATGATGTGCTGCTGTAGGCATGCACCGCCAGCGCTGCCTCCAGCGAGGCCGTCTCAACTTCCGCGGCACTGAAATTGAGATAAAACGGCGCTGCGCCGGCGGTCATCGCCGCGAAGAAGCGCTTATAAAGCTCCTCGATACGCTGAACGGCCTCACCCGGCGATGTGTGCTGCCTGGTCAGGTCATACCTGGGCAGGCGGCCGGGCGCGGGCGGCTCGGGAAAGTCCGCACCGCCCCACTTGGTGGCGATCGCACTGTGGCCGCTGAGCGTGGTGAGCAAGTGCCGGAGCGTGGGGAACGTTCGATCACTGAAGCTGGCCGAAGTCCCGCCGCGGTAATAGCTGGCCAATTGGGCGGGGGCATCTCCACCCACCAATTGGCTGACCCGGGTCGCACCGCTGTCGCTTCGGATCACTCCGGGTAGAATCGTCTCAAGGATGCCGGTGGTCCGCGAATCGTTCAGGCCGCCGCGATATCGCAGCGCGGCTTCCTCGTAGATATCGAATCGCTGCCGGCGATGGTCCCAGATGCGTGCTTCGTTCACCCAATGGCCGGCCCGCGTCGCCGGGCTGAGCGAGCCCGGGGCCGGCGGCTGCGTGGACTCCAGACCATGGCTCTGCCAGTTGGTCACACCACGGCTTGAGAGCAGAGCATCCAGCTCGGCCATACCGCCCGATTGAGCCAGCCCAAAGAGGAAAGCAAGGTTCACATCCGTCGGGTGGTAGCCTCGAATCCACCTCGCATCGGCAGCGGCGGTCGGCAGCCGCGTGGCCACGTTCAGGTTCACCAGTGAACTCAGATCGACGATCCGAGGGGCGATGATGTACTGCACATCGCCGATCTGGAATACCGGGGCCGGCTGGAAGGTACTGTCCCTGACACCGTTGCCATCGGCATCGGCATTGAGAATCGCGTTGGTCAAGGCGACGTTGCTGTTCTCGGCGATGAACGGGGCACGGTTACCATCCGCCGGATTGATCCGCTCGCCCATGAGATTGGATAGATGCCGCCAGCGAGGTGTGCCCGCCGAAAAGTCCGGCAACGTTGTGGCCAGAAACATGTTGTCGCCCTGGCCGGGATTGTCCGTGTTCGTCCATGGGTAGTCATAGCCCGACTTGCCGTTGGCGGTATTCAGGAAGTTGCCATCTTCATCCACCAGGTTCTCCAGCAGAACCCGTTGCATGTACGCCACGGTGGACTGGATCACCTGGTCGATGTTGTTCTGATGCATCCGGCTGGTCGCCGCGCGGTCCGACCGCGCCACCTGGACGTATATCACACCGGCAACGGTCACCAGGACGATGATGACCACCACCAGGATGAGCAATGAGCCTTTATGACGATTCAATCGTGGGTCGATCAGGCGGGGCATAACTGCCTCCAGTCTTGCATAGGGCGGGGGCTGATCGTTGGTCGATGGCTAGCGCGGCCGGACCACGCGGATGATCTGCTCGAACATCCGCCCGGCATCGTCGCCATCGGACAGCCTGGCGCGGTGATCATGCAGGCGATAACGCACCCGAATCAGCGTCGGCCATTGTCTGCCTTCAAAATCATCATGCTGAAAAACCCAACCAACCTGGGCATTGGTGCGACCGGAGAACGAACGCACGCTTTCCGGCGGCGCGTTATTCATGTCGTGCCACTCGACGGGATCGCTGCCGCTCGAGAAGGAAAACGCCACCTCGAAACCGGAAACCCCGGCCATGAGAATCGGGTGCTGCTGGGCGATGTCATCGATGGAAACCGTATCCATCGATGGTGCGGGATTTACGCGAAGCCGATTGCTGGCGAAGGTCAAAAGATCGGCGGCCGTTCCGGCATACCCTGCCCCGGCCCGCAGTCGAGCGGATGAATCCGATCGTCCGACCAGCAACCGGTTCGCACTTCCCTGCGGACTGTCTGGATTATGGAGTGAGAACCGCGCCACATCGGTCAGTCCGTCCCAACGCTGGCTTGCATCGAGTTCGGCGACGGATCGCGTCTGCCCCGAAGGAAGGCTCCGCTCCCAGAGATGGGTCGCCTGCCGGGCCAGAATCCAACGCGAGGACAACTCATCCGGCGAGCCCACATCTCCAAGATTGCCGGCATTGTTCGCCCGCTGGGCGTGGATGTACGAGACCAGAAGGTAGGGTGCCGCGAGGCTGCTACCCAGGCTGGTATCACTGGCCGGGGTCATCGAGGTCTCAAGCCGGTTGGCTCGGATGAAGTATAAGCCGTCGCTGCGAATAGGTTGGCCCGGCTGTTCCTCGCCGCCGCGCAACATGCGCGTGGCATTCACTTGCTGGTTGGTGATGATCAGCACCCCACCCCGGCCAGGGTTCAAGGCAAAGGTTCGCGGATCGGCCTGGGCCGTCAGGCCGCCGGGACCGACCATCTGCGCTGCATCCCGCTGAAGCTGGTCGCTGATGACGCGGCCACCGCTGATCACTTCACTCAGCGCCATGCCCTCGGTCACCGCGTTGCTCGTTTCGACCATGATCCGCCCGGCCAGGCTCATGACCAGCACCGCGATCGAGATCGACACCAGAAGTTCCATCACCGTGAAACCACGGCGACGATGCGGGTTGGAAACCGGATCGGGTTGTTGATGCCGTAACCTTGACATCGAATCGATACTCCTCTGGCGGTTCGTCCGGAAAACCATCTCACCGCACGAAGTTGCTGACAGTCACGATCCGCCGTGTCATGGTGACCCGATCCTCCGGCCGAAGCGACGAGCCGACTGCGGCCCGTCCGACCCAGATCGCCGAGACCTCGCCGGGAACCATGCCCGGGGATACAACGGCCAGGCGATTGGGCTCGATGATCCGAGCAACCCTGTGAATTCGCCCGGTTGAATCCAGGAACGGGTCGCCCACACGGATCGTCACCGCGGCGTTGGGCGTGTAGTTGAAGATGACCTCACCACCATCCGCCGCGGCCGATGCATTGAGTTGCACCACCGGTACGGGTGTGCTCATCACCTCCGTGCCATCACGCATGTGCCGTTCCAGGATGAACACGTATCCCGTCCACTGCGATGGATCGGTATCGGCTCCCGCTTGATTGCGCCGGATCAACGGATACCAGAACATTCGAGACTCACCTCGTCTCAAGTTCGTGGGCCAGCGGTTCATCGCCGGGCCGGGAAGTGCCTGAACCCGAGTATGGGGCGCCGCGGTGGCCAGGTCCGCCTCGGCCACACCCCGTCCCTGGAGCAGATTGATCGCCGCCTGGGCGGTCGTGTGCGTCTGCACATCGGTGATGGCGTTGCGTTGCAGCACCGTGCCGACGGGCAGCAGGCTGGCCACAGCGGTGAAACCGATGACGAACACACCCAGCGCCACCAGCGTTTCCATCAGCGTGAAGCCGCCGGCCCGAATACCGCGCAGAGGGCGGGCGGCGGGCGAAACCTGATCGTCAATGATTTGGGAGATGTTCATGCTCATGATTCACCTCGCTCCCCGTCGAAGGTCCACGCCGCTGTAACGGCCGAACATCAGCACCCGTCCCTGGTCGATGACCTGGTTTCGCTGCTCGGCGCTGAGCGTGCCGGTCGTGGGAATCTGGGGCGAGATCGCCTCACGTGCGAATATCGCCGCGCCGATCACCGTCCGATCGTCCGCACCCTCACGAAACAGCCGCTGCGACAGCCCATCACCGGCGATCAGTCGGCCGTCGGCATCGAAGCGGATTGCGAAAGGCGGGTTGATCATGCTGATGCTGCCGCCATCGATCGTGATGCCCACGACGCCGGCACCGGTGGGAATGTCGTAGGTTGGGGCGTTGAGGAGGTCCTCGAACCGGTAGCGCGGCGGCGACTGGGAGATGCCCAGGGAGCCGCCGACCGTCCCGTTCTGGTCATGACGCATCGGACGAATCACCAGACGATCGCCATCCAAGCGGAAACTCAGCCCCACACCGCCATAGTGAGCGCCCTGAATCTCAGGGTCGCGGGCGCCGATCGGATCCCCGGCATGGCTCCTGATCGTGGTCACCGCCACCCGAACGGTATTGGCCGTGTTGTCGACCAGGCTCGCCCGCCGCAAGGCCCCCAGAACCGGAAGCGCCACGGCGGCCAGAATGATCAGCACCGAGATGACCACGAGCAACTCGATCAGCGAAAACCCCGGGGCGCGGCGAACCGGCCGGGCGGCACACGTTGTTCCATCGGGTCGTTTGCTCATGGTTCGATCCCCCTACCGCTCGAAACTGTAAATGTCATCGTTGGTGTTCGAACGACGATCCGGCCCATCGGAAACAAAGAAGCTCTCCGTTCGATTCAGGTCCGCGCTTCCTTGGGGGAAGTAGCGGAATTCCCGATCCCATGCATCGCGCACGGTCGTGAAATCCGTACGTGAAGGGTGCAGTCCATCTCCGATGCTCTCGAGGACCTGACGCGCTTCGGGGTGCTGCTTGAGTCGCTCGATAAGTTGCCGGATATTCGTGTTCGTCGGCAGCGGGCGACCTTCCAGGACCGAATCGCGATAGACCCGCTCGGCGGTCTCGAGCTTGGCCAGTGTCGCACGGGTCTCGCTGTGGGTGCCCCTTTCCATGGCCGATCTCATCAGCGCGACGCCGATGCCGATCAGAATAAGGATGACCGAGATGATCACCAGCAGTTCCACGATCGTGAAGCCGGAAGCGCGTTTTGTTCGAGGGGTTCTCTGGGTCATGACAATTCCTTTGCCGATGCGGTCAATCGCCCGTGGAAGCGCGGCGGGCTTACTGGCCCACCGTCTGGATCAGGGCCACCATGGGCAGGAACAGGGCCACGACGATACCACCGACGATGACGCCGAGGATGACCACCATGATCGGCTCAAGCAGTGAAACGAGGCTCGCGACCATCGTGTCCACTTCGTCGTCGTAGTTTTCCGCGATCTTCTCCAGCATCTTGTCCAGCTCGCCGGTCTCCTCGCCAACGTCGATCATGTTGGTCACGATCGAATCGCAGACCTTGGTCTGTCGAAGCGGCTCGGCGAAGCTGTCACCCTGTCGTACCGAATCATGGACTCGCAACAGCGCCCGCTGATAGACCGCGTTGCCGGTGGTCTCACGGGTGATGTTCAGTGAATCAAGGATCGGCACGCCGGCATGGATCAGGGTGCCCAGGGTGCGTGTGAACTTGGCGATGGTGGCTTTCTCCACCAACTTGCCGAAGATCGGGGCCTTGAGGACCACCGCATCGATGAAGAACTTGCCGCCCTCGGACTTGCGGATCAGCTTGATCAGCATCCATGCGACAATGGGCAAGAGCAGAAGCCAGACCAGGCCGGGGACGATCTGACCTTCGTTGCCCTCAGCGCCCACCCAGACAAGGATCGGCCCTCCGATCCACTTGCTGGTGTTGATCAGGAAAAGGGTCAGCCACGGCAACTCGGTGTCGAACTGGTCGAAAATCTCGATGAACTTGGGCACGATGAAGATCATGATGCCGAACACGATGATCGCGGCGACCGAAATCACCACCGCCGGGTAGATCATGGCACCGACGATCTTCCGCTTCAGCCGCGCGGCCTTTTCCAGGAAGTCGGCCAGTCGCTTGAGGATCATTTCCAGCACACCGGCGACCTCGCCGGCGGCGATCATCTTGCAGTAGAGCTTGTCAAAGGCTTTGGGGTGGCGGCTCATGGCGTCGGAGAGCGTCGACCCGGCCGACACATCCTCGGCCACCTCGGTGAGGATGTCCTTGAGAAGGCCCGGTTTCTGCTGCGCTTCGAGCACCTGGAGACTGCGCAGGATCGGCAGACCCGCATCCTGGAGCGTGGAGAACTGGCGTGTCAGGGTCGTCAGGTCCTTGGTGCTGACGCCGCCGATATTGATCTGAATGTCGCCAAAGCCCTTCTTCTTGGCCGTCCGCGCGCCACCGCCCCTGGCCGGTGCCGCCTGGGCGCCCGGCGCCCCGGATTTCTTCTTGACCTTCATCTCGCGGAGCGGCGAGCTTAGGAAAAGGCCCTGGCTCTTGATCCGCGCGGTGGCTTCCTCGGAATTGGCCGCCTGGATCGATCCCTTCTGGGCTTTGCCGGCGGCCGTCAGGGCTTCATAGGTGTAGGTGGGCATGGTAAGGGCCTCAAAACCTTGGGTTGGATGTTCTCATTGCCGCATGGGGTCAGCAGCGCGATGCCGCGTTCGCTCCAGAGCCGTTTTCGCCTGCCCGGCACCGGCCGGCTGGGCCTTGTTCGGCCCGGGTCCACCGGACCCCTCCTTGCGAGGGTTGGGGATCAATCATCGACGATCGTTTCACGGACGACTTCATCGATGGTGGTAATACCGTCGTATAGCGCCAGCAGGCCGCTGTGCCGCAGCGTTCTCATGCCGCGCTTGAGCGCTTCGGCCCGAATGACCTGCGTCGAGGCGTTATGCATGATCAGCTCGCGCAACTCATCGTCGAGCACCATGATCTCGTAAAGCCCCTGACGTCCCTTGTATCCACTGTTGTTGCACATCTCACAACCGCGACCCCGGTAGAACTCGCGATCGCGAATATCCTCGGGCGTCAGGTCGATTTCGAGAAGCTGTTCCTCGGTCGGCGTGAACGCCTCGCGGCAGCGGCCGCAAATCTTACGGACAAGTCGCTGGGCCACGATGCCCTCGAGTGTCGCCGTGACCAGAAACGGCTCGAGGCCAAGGTCCAGCAATCGGGCGATCGAGGAAGGAGCATCGTTGGTGTGCAGCGTGGTGAACACCAGGTGGCCGGTCAACGAGGCTTCAACGGCGATCTTGGCCGTCTCGAGGTCGCGCGTCTCGCCGACGAGGATGATGTCCGGATCCTGGCGGAGGAAACTTCGCAGCGAACGGGCGAAAGTCATCCCCACATCGGGATTGACCTGCACCTGCACCAGCCCTTCGATGTCATACTCAACCGGGTCTTCGACGGTGAGAATCTTTACATCGGGGTTATTGAGTTCATTGAGGGCGGCGTAAAGGGTGGTGGTCTTGCCCGAGCCGGTCGGTCCGGTCACGATCACGATCCCGTTGGGCTTGTGGGTGAGCTGGCGGAAGACATCCAGATCGTCACTGCGCAGGCCCAGTCGTTCGAGGTCCAATTGGACATTGCTGCGATCGAGAATTCGCAACACCACCGATTCGCCGTTCATCGTCGGCAGGACCGCGACGCGCAGGTCCACCGGGTTGCCCGCGACCAGCAACTCGATTCGTCCATCCTGCGGAACCCGCCGCTCGGCGATGTCCAGCTTGCTCATGACCTTGACGCGACTGACGATGGGCATAGCCAGGTGACGCGGCGGCGGCATCATCTCATAGAGCACGCCGTCAATGCGATACCGCATCTTGAACTCATCCTCGAACGGCTCAAAGTGAACGTCCGAAGCCTTGTCCTTGATTGCCTGCATGAGCACCAGATTCAGCAGCCGCTTGACCTTGTTGTCCTCGGCAGCCTCCAGCAGCGAGTCGAGATCGATCGATTCACCGCGATCCTTGAGCTCTTCAAGGACCGAATCTTCCGAAATCTCTTCGATCAGCGACGCCAGCGACTCATCCTCGCCGCCGTAGTACTTGCCGATGAGCTTGTCGACCTGTTCGGCGTCGGCCACGACCGGCCGGACCTGGAAGCCCATCAGCAGGCGAAGATCATCGACCGCGCGGAAATTCGAAGCGTCCTTCAATGCGATGGTCAGGTGATTGGTCGCCGCGTCATACGCCAGAGGTAAGACCTCATAGGCGCGGGCCGTCTCGGGAGGAAGAAGTTCGATGACCGCCGGTTCAATCTCAATCTCCTCGAGGTTGAGCGATTCCATCCCGGCCTGAGCCGCAAGCGCGGCATTGACATCCGCCTGCTGAACGTAGCCCAGTTCGACCAGAATCTGCCCCAATGGCAGACGCCTCTGACTCTGAAGCTGGAGCGCCTCGGAAAGCTGTTCACGATCGACCTTGCCCATTTTGGTGAGAATCCGGCCAATGCGACGGCCTCGATACTCACTGCCGGAATCGGCCTGGGATCGGGAAGTTTCTGGGGGCATGGTGAATCCTCATCAGGCCGGCATCGGCCATCGTGCGTCGCCGCGGAACGCCCACTCGCGCCCGGCAGCCCTTGCCCCCCTCGCCCCCCATCACCCCCAAAGCGGCACCATAAGGGCCAGCGCCATCCGTAACCTAAGCTTGGTGTCCACTACTCTGCCAAGCAAGTATTCGAAATTCATTGTCGCAATTTCATGTTCCGGCTAGGCTCTCAAACTCGGCGGCGATCAAAAGTACGGAGAACGCACGCATGTCAGAGCCGTTCCTAACCTGAGTATATCGCATGATGGTCCACTTGAACATCAGGAAAACAGGATATTTAGAAAAGTGACACCAGGCTTTAGTTACATCGGGCCCAATTCGAACCCTCACGAGTTGAGCAGACTGGGCTTGACATTCTTCTGTTCAAGCTCATCGCGTCCAACTTTTCCGCCTGCTCGCATGATCTTCTCGCGCAGCTCCGAAGCCCGGGTCGCCCGATCCACCGCATCATCCGCCGAAATCTTGCCCTCGGAGTAGAGCTGCCACAGGTGCTCATCCAACAACTGCATGCCGTACTGACGGCCGGTCTGGATGGCCGAATCGATATGGTAGATCTTGTTTTCGCGGATGTAGTTCTGGACGGCGGGGGTCACCATCAGAAACTCGTAGGCCGCGACCATGCCCTTGACATCCACCCTGGACATCAGTGCCTGGCTGAGGACCGCGATCAAACCGGTGGAAAGCTGCACCCGGATCTGGGCCTGCTGATTGGTTGGAAACGCATCGACGATTCGGTTGATGGTGCCCGCCGCGCCCGTCGTGTGGAGGGTCGCGAACACCAGGTGGCCGGTTTCGGCGGCCCGGATCGCCGACTCGATGGTCTCCAGGTCTCGCATTTCACCGACCATGATCACATCCGGGTCCTGACGGAGCGCGCGGCGGAGCGCCTCGGCGAAACTGGGCACATCATTACCCACCTCGCGCTGGTTGACCACCGATTTTTTGTGCTGGTGGTAATACTCGATCGGGTCTTCAATGGTGATGATGTGCCGATCACAGGTCTCGTTCAGCCAGTTGACCATCGAAGCCAGGCTCGTGGTCTTGCCCGAGCCGGTGGGCCCCGTGACCAGAAAAAGACCACGCGGTCGCTGAATCAGTTCTTTGACCTTCTTGGGCAGGCCGATCTTTTCAAGACTCAGCAGTTCGTTGGGAATCTGGCGGAGCACCAGGCTCACGTTCCCCTTGACCCTGAAAATGGAAACACGGAATCGCGCCTGATCGCCGTAGGCAAAGCCGAAGTCCGAGCCACCCTCTTCCTGAAGTTCATTCTGGGCTCGTTCCGGGGAGATGGCCTTCATCAGCGCCATCGTGTCATCCGGCTCCAACACCTTGGTTTTCAGTTCGATCAGATGGCCGCGAATGCGCACCGTCGGGGGCCGGCCGACCGTCAGGTGAAGGTCGCTGGCTTTCTGCTTAACCACGGTATCCAGTAGGCGGTCAATATGGAGGGTGGACATCAGGTCATCCTTTTGGGGTAGTAACAAACGAACTGGTGTTCGGCGAGTCCGCGGCCGAACCGATGGGCTCGGTTCCCGCCCGGGTCGCCCCGGCGACCAACGGCCGGCACCACCTTACCGGACTTTAGCGGTCAACGCGGTCGAAGGAGGCGATCCGAGCCGCGCCATTGAATCCAAGGCAAGCCGAACTCCGGAAGGCAAACGCCGTATCCGCGGCCCGCCGGTCCGGCTCGCCGTCGATCGACCGCCTCAAGCGTCACCTCATGCCGCTTCGTCATCCACATCCACAACACCTTCAACCTGGGTGATGCGCGCGATCTCGCTGAGCGTCGTATGGCCATCGAGAACCTTCAGCCGGCCGTCACCGATCAAGGGGCGCATGCCCGATGCCAGGGCCGCGGCACGCAACTGACCGAGCGGCGCGCGTTTGAACGCCAGCTCACGAATCTCGGAATTGAGCAACATCAGCTCATAAATTCCATTTCGCCCGCGATATCCGGTGTTGCCACAGTTCTTGCACCCCACGGCGCGGTAAACCTTCCGGTTTTCCAGATCGCTGCTGTTGATGCCGCACAGCCGCATCAACCTCGGGTTGGGTTCGTTGTCCGGTTCCTTGCACTTGGGACAGAGCAATCGAACCAGCCGCTGAGCCAGGACCGCCTGGATCGAGCTTGCGACCAGGAACGGCTTGATCCCCATATCAACCAGGCGGGTGATCGCCGATGGGGCATCATTGGTGTGCAGCGTCGAGAACACCAGGTGCCCGGTCAGCGCCGCCTGGATCGCCACCTCGCCCACTTCCTTGTCACGAATCTCACCCACAAGAATTATATTGGGAGCCTGGCGGAGCATTGCTCGAAGAATACGGGCGAAACTCAGGCCGATCTGATCATTGACTTGGCATTGATTGATGCCCTTGAAGTTGTATTCCACCGGGTCTTCGGCGGTGATGATCTTGCGGTCCGGCCGGTTGAGCACATCCAGGGCCGAATAGAGTGTCGTGGTCTTTCCACTTCCAGTGGGCCCGGTGACCAGAAAAATGCCGTTGGGCCGCTTGATGATCCGCTCGAAGGTTTCCAGCGTGTCCTGGCGCATGCCCAGACGTTCCAGGCCGATGCGTGCCGCCTCGGGCCGAAGGATACGCATGACGACGCTTTCACCGTGATAGGAAGGGCATGCCGCGACACGGAAATCGATCGTCTCTTTGTCGATCTTCATTTTGATGCGACCATCCTGCGGGATGCGCTTTTCCTGAATCTTCATGCCCGCCATAATCTTCAGTCGGGCCAGCACCGAACTCTGCGTCACCTTGGGGATCGGCTCCAACTCATGACACACCCCATCAATGCGATAGCGAAGCCGGACCTTCCGTTCGAACGGCTCGATGTGAATGTCGCTGGCGCGGCCGCGCACGGCATCCATGATCAGCTTGTTGACCAATCGGATGATCGGCGCCTGGCCGGAATCCTCCACCGCGCCCTTGGCGGATTCGTCCCCCGCGGCCGCTTCGTGATCCACAACCTGCAATTCGTCTTCATCGATGCTCAATGTCTGGGTCAACTGGCGAAGGGCATCGTCGGTCTCGCCGGTCCAACTGTCGATCCGCTCGCGAATCTGGCTGCGGGCGCCCAAGGCGGTTTCAATCTCGCAATTGAGCCGGAATCGCAGCGTATCCAGGGTGGACAGATCGTTCGGATCATGGACCACGACCTTGAGCCTGTTGCCCTCACGGGAGATCGGAAGGACCAGGTACTTCTTGACCAGGTCCATCGGAATGAGTTCCTTGGCCTCGCTTTTGATCGAGTCGGGCTGGGTAAGGTCGATGTATTCCAGATTGTGCTGGCTGGCCAGAGCTTTGGCCACATCCACTTCGCCGGCATAACCAAGATCCACCAGAACCTCACCGATCCGGCGGTGCGAGCCCTTGGCGATCCCGAGAGCTTCCTCGACCTGCTCAGTGGTGAGTACCCCCCATCGAATCAGAATTTCACCCAGCAAACGACGTCTCGGGGACATCCATACCTCACTTTGATGGCATCGGGGAGAGTCACCACGAACGCTCGGCGAGCACAGGCCGAAGCCGGCTGGAGCGTCCAACCAACGAGCCAGGCGGGCTCGAGCGGGCATTATCGGCCCTCGGGCCGTCGAGGGCAACCAGGATCGGAATAACCGGCGACGAACCCTCGACTCCGATCTCAAGCCTGAATCGATCGTCACCGACAGGGGCGAAATCGCCGCGACGCCACTGCCCGGCGATGAGGGGCTGGGTTTCAGACGGCGGCAAGCAGCGGCTTGCTCATATCCGGGGCGGGCAGATCGCTGTCGCCCATGAGATGGGCATCGATCGTTCGGGCAGCGCCGCGCCCTTCGGCGATCGCCCAGACGACCAGACTCTGGCCCCGCCGGCAGTCCCCGGCGGTGAAGACCTTATCGATGTTGGTCCGGTAGTCGGCGTAAGCGGCCTTGAAGTTCGATCTCGGATCGGTCTCGATGCCCAGTTGCTCGGCCAGATACTGCTCCGGCCCGACAAAACCCATGGCCAGCAGCACAAGGTCGGCATCCCACGTTTCCTCGGAACCGGCCACCTCGGTAAATGGCGCCTTCTCGCCCGGCTTCGACCAGTCGATTCGAACCGTTCGGATGCCGGCCACGTTTCCAGCGCCATCATCGATGAACGCCTTGGAGAGAATGGCGAACTGGCGCGGGTCCTGGCCGAAGACCGCGGCGGCCTCCTCGTGACCATAATCGGTGCGCAGGATGCGCGGCCATTGAGGCCAGGGATTATCCGGAGCCCGATCCAGTGGCGGCTTGCCCAGAAGCTCAAAGTTCACCAGGCTTCGACACCCGTGCCGCATCGACGTTCCCAGGCAGTCGTTGCCCGTATCACCGCCACCGATAACGATCACGCGCTTATCCTTGGCGCTGATCGGGGGCTTGAAATCGGAGGCGAAGCTCTCCTGTACCAACGCCTGCGTGTTGCCGTGGAGGAACTCCATGGCGAAGTGGATGCCCTTGAGTTGGCGTTCGGGTATCGGCAGGTCACGGGGACGGGTCGAGCCCGTGGCCAGCAGGACCGCATCGAACTCTTCCATCAGTTTTCGAGGATCGATGTAACGGATACCCGCGTCCTTCGGGCCCGCGCCGGCTGGAGTATCCGGCCCACCACCGACAAAGGCGTTGGTCACGAATTCGACACCCTCAGCCGCCAGCAGGTCGATCCGGCGCTGAACGGTACGCTTATCCAGCTTCATGTTCGGGATGCCGTAATACAGCAGCCCCCCGATCCGGTCATGCCGTTCGTAGACGGTCACCTTGTGCCCGGCTTTGTTCAGTTGCGCGGCGGCGGCGAGTCCGGCCGGTCCGGAGCCGACCACGGCCACGGTCTTTCCGGTGCGGCTCGAAGGCGGCTGAGGCTTGATCCAACCTTCGGCCCAACCCCGGTCAACGATCGCATTCTCGATGTTCTTGATCGAAACCGGTGATTCATAGAGCCCGGCGCAACAAGCGCCCTCGCAGGGCGCTGGGCAAACCCGGCCGGTGAACTCGGGGAAATTATTGGTCTTGTGCAGGCGATCCAGCGCTTCGCGCCATCGGCCTCGATAGACCAGGTCGTTCCACTCGGGGATCAGGTTGTCAATGGGACAGCCCGGGTCCGCCTGGCAGAACGGAAGACCACAATCCATGCATCGCGCGCCCTGAACCTTCAAATGTTCCTCATCCACGGGCGCGAGAAACTCGTAGAAATCGTTGAGCCGGAGCTTCGGCTCGGTATAGGGCACGGTACGACGCTTGTATTCAATGAACCCGGTGGGCTTACCCATCTGTTCTGGACTCCTCGATTTTGGATGTCGCCTAGAGATCGGCCGCGGCCGTTCCATGGGCGCGCAGTTCCTCGATTTCCGCATCACGGGCCTTGCGGTGTTCAAGCACCCGCTTGTAATCGGTGGGCATCACTTTGACGAATCGCGGAAGCTCACGTTCAAAGTTCCGGAGCACCTGCTCGGCCACCGTCGATCCGGTGTAGTTGGCATGGCGCTCGATCAGATTGCGCAGTTCAAGAATATCCTCGCTCTGCTCGAGCTTCTCCAGTTCAACCATGCCGAGATTGCATCGGGCCAGAAACTCATCATTGGGGTCCCAGATATAGGCGATGCCGCCACTCATGCCCGCGGCGAAGTTGCGGCCCACCGGACCAAGCACCACGACGCGCCCGCCGGTCATGTATTCACACCCGTGGTCGCCCACCCCCTCAACCACCGCCGTCGCGCCGCTGTTACGCACGCAGAATCGTTCGGCGGCGCGGCCGCGGAAATAGGTCTCGCCTCGCACCGCCCCATAGAGCACAACGTTGCCGATCAGGATGTTCTCCTCGGGCTTGAACGTCGCGTTGGGCGATGGGTAGATGATGATCTTACCACCGGAAAGCCCCTTGCCCACATAGTCATTGGCATCGCCCTCCAGTTCAAGCGTGATTCCCTGGGCCAGAAACGCGCCAAACGATTGGCCCGCCGAACCGGTGAAGCGGATGTGGATGGTGTCGTCCTCCAACCCATGGGTGAACGGATCGCCCTGGGCCTTGGCCAGCTCATGGCTGAGCATCGCGCCGACCGTCCGGTTGATGTTGATGATGGGCGTTTCGATCCTGACTTTCTCGCGCCGCTGGATGGCCGGCTGGGCGCGGCGGATCAACTCGTTGTCCAAAGCCTTATCCAGACCATGGTCCTGCTTGCGGGTGTTGTAAACCTCGACATCCGGCCGCGGTTTGCGGGCGGGCGTCAGCAGCGAAGTCAGATCCAGCCCCGAGGTCTTTCGCCAGACACGAATCGCTTCATCGGTCTCGAGCAGGTCCACGCGGCCGACCAGGTCCACGAACCGGCGAAGGCCAAGGGAAGCCATGATGCGGCGACACTCCTCGGCCACCATGAAGAGGTAATTCACCACGTACTCGGGCTTGCCGGAAAACTTCGCCCGCAGCACCGGATCCTGGGTCGCCACACCCACCGGGCAGGTGTTCAGGTGACACTTTCGCATCATGATGCAGCCCAGGGTGATCAACGGTGCCGTGGCAAAACCTATCTCTTCGGCGCCAAGCATGGCGGCGATGGCCACATCCTTGCCCGTGCGGATGCCTCCATCGGTCTGGAGGATCACGCGCGACCGAAGATCGTTGAGCACAAGCGTCTGGTGCGTTTCGGCGATACCCAGTTCCCACGGCAGACCGGCATGCTTGATCGAGGTAATCGGCGAAGCGCCGGTGCCGCCGGTGTCGCCGGAAACCAGGATGTGATCGGCATAGCCCTTGGCCACGCCGGCCGCCACCGTGCCCACACCCACGGCGCTGACCAGCTTGACGCTGATCCGCGCCGACGGATTGGCGTTTTTCAGGTCATGGATGAGCTGCTTGAGGTCTTCGATCGAATAAATATCGTGATGCGGCGGTGGTGAGATCAGGCCCACGCCCGGCGTGGTGTGTCGCGTCCCGGCGATCTCCTCGCTGACCTTGTGGCCGGGCAACTCACCGCCCTCTCCGGGCTTGGCGCCCTGTACGATCTTGATCTGCAACTCATCGGCATTGGTCAGATACCAGATCGTGACGCCGAAGCGACCCGAAGCCACCTGTTTGATCGCCGAGCGCTTTGAATCGCCGTTGGGCAGAGGCTTGAAGCGTTCCGGATCCTCACCGCCCTCACCGGTATTGCTCTTCCCGCCCAGACGATTCATGGCCACGGCAAGCGACTCATGCGCCTCCCGGCTGATCGAGCCGAAGCTCATCGCGCCGGTCACGAATCGCTTGACGATCTCTGAAGCGGGCTCGACATCCTCCAGGGGAATCGCCCGGGCGTCATCCTGCCTGAACTTGAGCAATCCGCGGATGGTCAGACGTTGGCGCGACTCATCATTGATCATCGCGGCATATTGTTCGTATGCCTCGGTGCTGTTGGTTCGTGATGCGACCTGCAGCGCCGAGACGGATGCGGGGTTGACTTTGTGAGCCTCACCGTCCGCCCGCCAGTGAATCTGCCCATCGTTTTGCAGTTCGGGCGGATTGACCTGGCCGCGCGGCGGATAACCCAATTCATGCCGGCGAAGCGCTTCTTCGGCCAGCACTTCAAAATCCACACCCTTGATGCGGCTGACCGTGCCGACAAAGCATGTGTCGATGACCTCATCACCCAGACCGACGGCCTCGAAAATCTGGGCGCCCTTGTAGCTGGCCAGCGTCGAGATGCCCATCTTGGCCATCACCTTGAGCATCCCCTTGGCCACGGCTTTACGATACCCGGCCACGATCTGCTCATCCGTGTTCAGTTCCTCGCTCAGGGAGCCATCACGGCGCGCCTGCCAGAGAGATTCGAAGGCAAGGTAGGGATTGATCGCATCGGCCCCGTAACCAACCAGCAGACAGAAATGATGCACTTCACGTGCCTCGCCGGTTTCCACGACGATGCCGATCTTGGTCCGCTCGGCGCTCCGCACCAGATGGTGATGCACCGCGCCGGTCGCCAGCAGAACACTGACGGGCAACCGGTCGGCACTGATGTCGCGATCGGAAAGCACCACCAGGCTGTAGCCCTCGGCGATGGCCTGCGATGCCTGCTCGCATATCCGCCGAATCGCATTTTTCAATGCTTCGCCGCGGCCCTTTCGCGCTTCTTCGATCGGGTAGGTGATATCGATCGTCCTGGCCTTCCAGCCGCGGTGGTCCATGTGCCGGATCGCGGCCAGTTCCTCGTTGGTCAGAATCGGATGCGGGACGAGAAGCCGATGGGCATCGGTCGGCTCAGTGGTCAGAAGGTTGCCCTCAGGCCCGATGTAGCACTCCAGGCTCATGATGACTTCCTCGCGGATCGAATCGATCGGCGGGTTGGTCACCTGTGCGAAGAGCTGCTTGAAGTAATCGTAGATCATTCGCGGCTTGTCGCTCAGACACGCCAGCGCCGCATCATTGCCCATCGAGCCGACCGGATCGCGCTTTTCATGGATCATGGGGATCAGCATGAACTGCATCGTCTCGGTGGTGTAGCCGAACGCCTGCATGCGCGGCAACAGCGTCCGGGGGTGGAAGCCGTGAGCGTGTTCGGAGCGGTCCTCCAGTTCGGCCAGTTCGATCCGCTGTTCGCTTAGCCATTGGCCATACGGATGGGCCGAGGCCACCTGCTGCTTGAGCTCATCATCCGGCACGATGCGGCCCTGCTCGAAATCGACCAGGAACATTCGGCCAGGCTGGAGGCAGCCCTTGATCTTGACCGACTCGGGCGGCAACTCCGGCAGCACGCCCACCTCGCTGGCCATGATGACCCGGTCGTCATGGGTCACGTAGTAGCGGCTGGGCCGCAGACCATTGCGATCAAGACACGCTCCGATCGTCTTGCCGTCGGTGAAAGCCACCGAGGCCGGGCCGTCCCAAGGCTCCTGCTTGCAGGCGCTGAACTCATAGAAAGCGCGCTTCTGCACGCTCATCGAATCATGATTCTCCCAGGGCTCGGGAATCATCATCATCGCCGCCTCGGCCAGTGAACGCCCCGAGAGCAGCAACAGCTCAAGCACGTTGTCGAACATGCCCGAATCGGAAGTCTCCGGATCGATGATCGGCATCAACCGGCGGAACTGGCCTTCGTAAAGCTTGCAATCCATCAGCCCCTGTCGTGCCCGCATCCAGTTCACATTGCCGCGCAACGTGTTGATCTCACCGTTGTGCGACATGAACCGCATCGGCTGGGCACGGGACCAGTTAGGAAAGGTGTTGGTCGAAAACCGGGAATGGACCATGCCGATGTGGCTGACAAAGTCCTCAGCCCGAAGGTCGGGGTAATACAACGGCACCTGGCCGCTGGTGAGCTGGCCCTTGTAGACGATCACGCGGCTGGACAGCGAGCACATGTGATAATCCTCAAGCAGAAGCCGGTTCAACGCCCGAATGGCGTGAAACGCCTGCTTGCGGATCAGATAAAGCTCGCGGCAGAAAGCGGTGCGGTTGGTGGACTTCCTGGCCCCGATGAAGATCTGTTCGATGCAAGGCTCGCTGGCCCGGGCCGAGGGGCCGATATCGGCTTCGTCCGGACAGGTCGGCACTCTGCGCCAACCCAGGAACCGCTGGTCCTGCACCTCGATGTATCGCTCAACCAGAGCCTTGCAGGCTTCGCGGGCTTTTTCATCGCGAGGCAGGAAGACATGTCCGACGCCGTAGAGGCCCGGGTCCGGAAGCGTCACCCCCATCTCCTCACGGGCGACCCGCTCGAAAAATTCATGGGGCATGGCTGACAGGATGCCCGCGCCGTCGCCGGTATTCGGCTCGCAGCCGCAAGCACCGCGATGATCCATGTGCTGGAGCATCGTAAGCGCATCGCTGACGATGGCGTGCGATTTCTTGCCCTTGATGTGGGCGATGAAGCCAACACCACAGGCGTCTTTCTCATTGGCCGGGTCATACAACCCCCGCTTGGCTGGAAAACCCGACCACCGCTCGTCGGTGGGGGCAACGGCGCGCGGGAGATCGAAGAGGCGTTCAGGAAGCTTTGTTTCGGTCAGGCGAACGGTCTGGCTCATTGTCACTCTCCAGACCCCGGCGGGCATTACCGCCATGGGCCGGGTCGAAATCCATCACACGGTGGCCGCGCTTCATCAGGTCAGGTCAAGCGCGGCGGACTGTGGACCGGACAGGTTCCGATCCGAACGCAGTCGATCCACTCAGCTACCGCGCGATCCAGGCGCGGCCGCAACCGGAAGGTCGATTCTTGGGGTCAGATCAGACGGGCGGGGCCGCCTGATGGACTCAGCATCATCAAAAAATGAGCAAAAGCCTCCATCCCGGAACCGACCGGGCGACCGACAAGTGGACCGCCACCACGGAACAATTCCGGGCTTCGAAGACGATGTCTGTCAGGACCGTATCTGGCCCTGTCTCGAAGGTAGAAACTTCGCGTCAGCACGGCAGTATCTTATCATCGCACCGGCTAATTTCAAGATCGCGTATCATCAGAAAAACTAATAAAATACCCGCATGGATATCGTCTCGGCTTCTTATGCCGAAGAAAGCGTTCCATCGCCAGCGCCGAGACCGGGATTGTATTTACAACTCATTATTAATACTGCTCTTATACTAAATCATGATCCACAATCAGTGTCCGCCTTCGCCGCCGGAGCCCGAACATCGCCGCAACAGCGAGGTGACCATCGCCGTCCATCCGGTCTGGTGACTGGCACCCAGTCCCCGGCCGCAGTCGCCGTCGAAGTGTTCATAGAACAGGACAAGGTCCTTCCATGCCGGGTCGCGAGCATAACGGGGCTCCATACCATGGCACGGCCGTACCCCGGATTCGTCAGGCAGGAACAATCTTGACAGCCGCGCCGAGATTTCGGCGGCCGCCTGATCCAGGGTCACCCAGTGGCCCGATCCAGTGGGCAGCTCGACCTTCAAATCGTCGCCGTAAAACGCGTGATACCGTTCCAACGCCTCGACCAGCAGGTAGTTTATGGGAAACCAGACCGGCCCGCGCCAGTTGCTGTTGCCGCCGAACATGTACGTCTCGGATTCACCGGGCACATAACGGATCGCATACTCCTGCCCATGCAGATGCAGTCGGTAGGGTTCGTCCCGATACGCCGCCGACAGCGACCGAATGCCGTAGGGCGAGAGAAATTCGCCCTCATCCAGAACATACCGCAAAGCCTTTTCCAGCCGCTCCCGGTTGGGGATCGCCAGCAGCAGCGCGTTGTGGTTTTTGTTGGCCAACATGCAGGCGATCTGTCCGGACAAATCACGACGGTTATCCAAAAACCACTCCATGCGCTTCTTGAAGCGCGGCAGCCGATCCACCAGGTCATGATCCAGCAGGCCGACGGCCAACAGCGGCAGAATCCCGACCAACGAGCGGACGCGGAGCTGCCGGGGCGGGGCCTGACCGACAATGAGCTGGTCGTAATAGAAACCGTCTTCTTCGTTCCAGAGGCCCGATCCACCCATGTGGTTCATCGCATCGGCGATGGCGACAAAATGCTCAAAGAACTTGCTGGCCACATCCTCGTAAGCCGGGTCTCCGGCAGCCAGTTCCATCGCCATATTGAGCATCATGGAACAGTAAAACGCCATCCACGCCGTGCCGTCGGCCTGTTCGAGAAAGGCGTCGGCCGCGATCGGCTGAGAACGATCGAAAAGTCCGATGTTGTCCAGCCCCAGAAATCCACCGGCGAAAAGATGCTGCCCGCGAGGATCCTTGCGGTTGACCCACCATGTGAAGTTGATCAGAAGCTTGTGGAAAGCGCGCTGGAGAAACCGGCGGTCGCGCTGACCTTCCGTTCCCGTCAGTCGGTAGACATCCCAGCAGGCCCAGGCATGCACCGGCGGATTAACGTCGGAAAAATCAAACTCGTACGCCGGAATCTGCCCATTGGGATGCATGTACCACTCGCGCAGAAACAGCAGCAACTGGTCCCGGGCGAAATCCGGATCGATCTCGGAGAAAGGGATCATGTGAAACGCCGAATCCCACGCGGCGAACCACGGATACTCCCACTTGTCGGGCATCGAAAGCACATCGCGATTGAACAGGTGACGCCATTCCCGATTGCGCCCCTCCAGCCGCTGCTCGGGCGGCGGTGGCTGCCCCTGGTCGCCCTCGAGCCAGTCGAGCACCGAGTAGTGATAGAACTGCTTGGTCCAGATCAGCCCGGCGTAAGCCTGCCGCGCAACGCGTTTACGCTCCGGACAATGATCGTCGGGAATCACCGTCTCATAAAAGCGGTCAGCTTCCTGGATGCGGCGCGAGACGATTTCATCAAAATCTTCACCCAGCGGCTCCGAAGTTGCTTCGCTCTCGGCATGGAGCCGAAGCTTCAGCGAGATGCTTTGGCCGGCACCGACCGTGAGCTGATAATCCGCCGCTGCCTTGGTGCCCTGGTGTCTGGGGTTGACCGCATCCGCCTGGCCGTGGACGACGTAGCGGTGAAGCGCATCCTTGGGATACCTGGTTCCACCCTCAACACCGAAAACCTTCTTCAGATTCGTCTCGTTTTCACAGAAAATCAGATCCGGTGCCTCACCCGTCGGCCCAACGCCGGCAACCAGGCTGAAGCGTCCCAGTGTCTTGTGGTCCACCACCACGCGTTGGCGATCGCCTCGCCGCATGTACGGCTTGGGCTCGCAGCCTTCGTGCGAGCAGCCCCACATCCATGTGTTGCGACACCAGAGGGTTGGCAGAACCCGCAGGGACGCCTCCTCCCGGCCGTGGTTGGTGATCGTGATGCGAATCAGAATGTCGTCGGGTCCGGCTTTGGCATACTCAGCCAGAACATCAAATCCCCCTTCCTCAAAGACGCCGGTATCGAGCAGCTCGAATTCGCGTTCGACCTTGCTTCGCCTTCGATTTTCCTCCACCAGTCGCTGGTACGGGAAGGCGATCGCGGGATATTTGTACAGGGCCTTGAGGTAGCTGTGGGTCGGCGTGGCATCCAGGTAGTAGTAGCACTCCTTGACATCTTCAGCGTGATTGCCTTCCGGCCCGGTCAGCCCGAACAGTCGTTCCTTGAGGATCGGATCATGGCCATTCCAAAGCGCAAGGGCGAAACAGATGCGGCATTGACGGTCGGTGATGCCCAGCAGCCCGTCCTCGCCCCATCGGTAAGCGCGGCTTCTTGCATGATCGTGCGGAAAGGAATCCCAGCTTGAGCCGTCAGCGGAATAGTCCTCGCGCACCGTGCCCCACTGCCGTTCACTCAGGTACGGTCCCCATCGTTTCCAGTTGCGCTTGCGCGACGCATCCTCCTCCAGTCGCTTTCGCTCCGGATCGATTCGACTCTGGCGTTTGCTCATGATGTATACCGGTTCCAGTTCAGGGTTCAGCCGACGTTACGGCGCGGTACAGATCGATGCTCAGGCGGCGATCTCGATGACCGTTTTGATGCCCTGCCCCGGCGCGGCCAGGGCATCGGGCACCTGTTCAAGGCCGATCCGCGTGGTGATCAGCCCCCGCAGGGCATCCGGCCAGCGATCGGCAAACCGGCGAAGATCTTCCACCGCGCGCTCATGCGCTCCCCGGCCGGCGTTGACGGTGCCGAAAATCACCTGGTTCTGCAGCACCAGCCGCCGCATGATTCTTGCCGACTCGACCGCCTCCGGTGCCTTCTCCGCCGGCACGCCGGTCAACACAAAGACGCCATTGATGCCCAGACGCTCGACGGCGGCAAACGCCAGGCTCGATGCCCCCGTCGCCTCGTAAACCACGTCGATTTCCCCCAGTTGCTCTGCCAGCGCTTCGATCGGAACATCGGTCGAACTGATGTACCGGGCATCGAACCGCCGCACCAGTTCCGCCCGTGAACTGTCCGCCGGCTCGCGAGAGTAAACAAACGTTTCGAATCCCGCCGCGACCATGGCCATGGCGCCCAGCAGGCCGATCGGCCCGGCGCCCAGCACCACCGCCCGGTGACACCACGCCCGCTGGCGATCCTCGCGAGGATCGCACGACCACGGAAGCCGCTGCTGCACCTGCCAGACCTGCTCCAATGCCTTCTCCGCAATGGAAAGCGGCTCGACCAGTACGCCGAACTCAGCCAGCGATGCGGGGACAGGAACCAGGTAAGCCGGTTCGTCCAACCCGGCTTCGGCCATGAAACCGTGGGCACCCTTGATGCCGCATTCCACAAAATCGCCGGTGAAGCAGAAGTCCTGACGGCCGGCGCGGCAGGATCGGCATTTCTCGTGCGAACAGGGGCGACGGACCATCGGCACCACCAGATCGCCGGGCTTCATCTTGCTGACCGCCTCTCCGACAGCCTCAATCTCGGCAAGTCCCTCATGTCCGAGGATCAGGTACCCCCCTCGCTCCGGTGGCGTCCCGTATTCGAAGTGCGCAATCTCGCGATCCGTCCCGCAGATGCCAACCCGGCGCATCTTCAACCTGACCTGCCCCGAGCCCGGATCACCTGGATCGGCATGTCCGACCAGCCGGACCGTGCGCTGCGTCGGATTGACGGCGATTGCCTTCATACGTCTATGCTCCTGATTCCGCGTCGCCAACCTTAGCGCCATCGAGCGCGTGACTCTCGACTACACTATTGGTCAATTGTCCACCGTGAGCAACCGTCGCCCCGCGCTATGCCGGTTCGATGCGGCCCGTCCAAGGCCATTTTCCAACTTACGCGGAGCTGCCGAACATCCGCCGTGCGGTCGCGGCCGGAGATGGACAAACCTTGCCATGGTCCAGACCCTCTCCACGATTCGTCAACTGCTCGCCGCGCGTGGCCTGCGCCCAAAACACCGTTTGGGCCAGAACTTTCTGCACGATGCCCACCACCTGGACCGGATCGTCCAGGCCGCTGAATTGACCGGGCCGGCTCTCCCTCCGTCGTCGGGCCAAGCCGACCCGGCAAACTCCGCCGCACCTCGGGACACCCATCCGCGGGTCCTCGAGATCGGACCGGGGACGGGTGTGCTCTCGGAGCGACTGCTCGAAGCGGGAGCCGAGTTGATCGCCGTTGAAGTCGATGGTGACCTGATCCCCATTCTTGAAGAGCGACTGGCGCCCTGGGCCGATCGCCTGCGCCTGATTCAAGCCGACATCCTGCGCAACAAGAACCAGTTGGAGCCCTCCATCGCCGCAATGCTCAACGAAGCTCCGTTCCGCCTGGTCGCCAATCTCCCCTACCAGGTGGCTTCGCCGCTGCTGGTCTCACTCGCTCGGGATTTTCCCACGTGCATCCTCGGGGTGGCCATGGTGCAGGATGAGGTTGCCCGGCGCTTGACCGCCCAGGCCGGCGAGGATGAGTATGGGCCCCTGAGCCTGATGGTTCAGGCCTGGTTCAGGGTGGAACGCGTCGCCGAGCTTTCGCCGGATTGCTTCTGGCCTCGCCCTGAAGTGCGCTCGGCGGTGGTGAAGTTGATGCGGCTCGACCGGCCTCGCTGCTCCGATGCGGCCCAATTTGAATCGATGGTCAGGCTGCTCTTTCAGAGCCGCCGGAAGCAGATCGGCGGCATCCTGCGTAGGCACGGACTCAAAACGGTGGAACTGGACCCCACTTTGCGGCCAGAAGAACTTACGCTCGAACAGATCGACGGCTTGGCCATGGGCCGGAATTAATTCGGCGTATTCAGAGGCTTCCGAACCGCTTAAGTGTTAGAATCGTGTCAGTCGGGGATCGCGTTCTGGAGACTGTCATGAGCACTTTGGTGGCCGTGCCCGTTTATAACGAGCAGAAATACGTATCACACGTTCTGCGGAAGATACTTCGATTCGCGCCTGATGTGCTGGCGATCGATGATGGCTCGACCGATGAGACGCCGCTCCTGCTTGCCCGGCAACCGGTCGAGGTGATCCGCCATGCCCGGAATCGAGGATACGGCCAGTCGCTGATCGATGCCTTCCGATGGGCCAACTGTTACGGGTTCCAATGGCTGATCACCATGGACTGTGATGAGCAGCATGAGCCGGAGGGACTGCCCGATTTCTTCCGCGCTATCTATGATGCGGATCGGGCATCGCCCGGGGTGGATGTCATCAGCGGAAGCCGATATCTGCCCCAATCCGTCGGCGACGACCGACCGCCGCCCGATCGCCAGGCGATCAATCGCACGATCACCCGGCTCATCAACGAAAAACTGAAATTTGGGATCACCGATTCGTTCTGTGGCTTCAAGGCCTACCGGGTCTCGGCCATCAACAGGCTAAATCTGACCGAGAAGGGGTATGCCTTTCCCCTGCAGTTCTGGGTCCAGGCCTATGCAGAGGGGCTCACGATCAAGGAGATCCCCGTCCGGCTGATCTATAACGATCCGAACCGAAGCTTTGGCGGCCCCCTGGATGATTCGGACCATCGGCGAAGCCATTACCTTTCGGTTTTCGAGCGGGAGTTGGCGATGCTCGAAACCGCTGGAGAAAACGTCGAGTGTGCCGGGTGTGGAGGGAACGGACGGAATCGATCGAATGCTCAACACTCAGCCGGCGAACCACCACTGGCCTGATGGCGCGACGCGGTTTAGACTCCTTCCATCCGCATGCGCCTGCATATCGAACCCCATCCCGGACAGTTCGAACCTCGATCGTCATCGGATTCGAACGACCATGGCCACCCATCCTTCGCCGTCCAGACCGGGCATCAGGCCTGGTTCTGGCATCCGGGCATTCTTGTCAAGCTGCTGCTGACTTCCCGCCTCGCGCAACAATGGGGGGTGCCGGATCGGCACTGGGTGGTCGATCACGATATCCATTCCATCCTGACCATTCCCATCCCTGTACGCCAGGAAGAAGGCCTGAAGATCGTTCCGCTGTTCCTCGGACTTGAGAACCCGGTCGTCCCCAGCGGAATGCAGCCGGCCGTTGAAGCCCCGGGCATTGTGGAGCGAATCGAAATCTTCTCCGGGCAACATGAACTGGAACCGTCGATCGAGCGGGGTCTGATCCGCCTTGCCGATACCTTCACCAACGTCGGCAGTGATTATCCATCGTTGGCCGGACAGGTGATGGCGGTCATCGGGAAACTATTCAACACGGTCTTTCCCGGACAACGGTTGCCCGAGTTCGCATACACCACGGACCTGGTCACCGATCCCCGGTTCACCGCCCGCGTGCGTGACCTGGTGTACGATGCCCCGAGGCTGGTTCGACATTACAATCAGGCGGTGGTCGAAAACCCGGAGGCGGGGCTTCGTCCCCTGGAAGCCGGTCGCGAACGCGTGGAATTGCCGCTGTGGCTTCTTCGTCATCAACGGCCGCGGCAACCCATCTATATCGATCTCGCGGACCATGAACCACAATTGATCGATGAACACGGCCGATCGCTGGACCTCGACGCGTTGCTCGAGCCCTCAACACCTGGCAACAATAAGCGTCGACCCGGCGTGATTGCGCCCCGTGCGCTGCTTCTGACCGCGCATCTACGCTCAGCCCATCAAGGAATCTTCATTCACGGGCGAGGCGGAATGGTTTATGACCGTGCCATGGAGCGTTGGCTGGAACTGGCCGGCTGGGAACGATCATCGCTATGCCCGGCGATGCTGGCTTCAGCCGATGCATTCCTCGACTGGTCCGTTCCGGTCAACGGCCAAAAGGAGCTCCGGGATGCGATCTGGTGGCGCCACCACCTGCCGCACAATGTCGATCGTTTCCAACCGGTCGATGATGAGCTTCGCCAACGCAAGCGGCGGACCATTCAGCTTCTGGCCCAGCCGCTGACACGTGAGGTCAAGGCCGCATGGTTCGAGCAACTCAAGGAGCTGAACCGCACCTTGGCGAACGCTTTTCCCGGGGCCTTGGCTGAAGCCGACCGACGGTTGCACCAGGCTCGACAGGGCGTGCGGAATCAGTCCATCGCCGGCAAGCGCGATTGGCCCTTTTTTCACTACCCGGATGATGATCTGCGGGCATTGGCCACCCGATTGGACCACATGATCCAAACCCCGCCCCATGGGCCACCGACCCACCCGATCCAGGCTTCGAATCCGGATCGGACTTGATGTCTGGTCATAGGTTTCAATGTTCCGTAAGATAGCGGCCATGCAAGTCCACCTTGATGAAGTCCGCGTCGAGCTTTCCGGCACCACGCTCGCCGAGCTCCTGCGATCGGCCAAAAAACGACTGAGCGCGGCCCATCGCGTGGTCGTTGAGGTCAAGCTCGATGGCTTGACGCTGACCGCCGAGGAGATCGAGGCGGCCTCGGGCAAGCGAGTTGCCGGTGAGTTGAAGCTCTTCAGCGCCGACCCGCGTCAACTGGGTGCCGCCGCGCTCGAGCAGGCCCGCCAGCGCCTGCCTGAAGCGGCGGGACACCAGGAGCAGGCCGCTGAGATGCTCCAGAAGGATGAACCTTCGGCGGCGCTCAAGAAGCTGGCCGAGGCCCTGGAAATCTGGATGCAGACCCGCCAGGCGATCTCCGATTCCACCGAACTTCTGGGACTGGGGCCGGGCGAGTTCCAGATCGAGGGCCAATCACTGGCGGTTCACATCGATGAACTGTTCCAGAGCCTCAAGGGGCTCAAGGGCATGATCACCGCGGGTGACCACAGCGGCCTGGCCGATTCCCTGGCTTACGAATGGCCGGAGATCACGGAGAAGTGGCAGACCATCCTCCTCAAGCTCGCTGAAAAACTGCTCAAAACGACGGGTCGCCTGGCCTGATCCGGCCATCGGCTACCGGCGATATTCAATCACCAGGTCATCGATGTAGAGCGGCCCGGTCCGCGGGTCGCCGATCAGGAAGATGCCCACCGCGCCCGTGGGCGTGAACCGCTCGACCAATCGCGCGGCAGCGCGGCCATTGCCCGTGATCTCCGGGTTGGCCGGATCAGAAAAATCCATCACCCAGTGGCTCCAGCCGGCTCTCCGGGCAATACCCGTCGAACGCGGGCTGAACCACTGGTTCTCACCGGTGTTGATCCACGCGTAATCCCGATCGCCCGCCAGATACGGTCGCCAGACCTGGCGTATCGCAAAGCGATCCCCCAGCGCGGTGGTCACCCCCCACGCCACACCATTGTGCGATGCCTCGCCGAGCTTACGATCCGCATCCCATATCCACATCGATACGCGAACCGGCAGGTCATCCCGACCGCCGAAGCGAAGCTCAGCACCACCATCGACGCGAAGGCTCCGCCTGCCCGACCGGGCACGCTCATCCGAGACCCGGGCATTGCGCAGCACCCAGCGATCATCAAGATCACCCTCAAAATCCTGGCGGATGGTCCGGCCTCGCGCAAGCTCCTCCGGCCGGGCTTCGTCGGGCACCTCACCCTCGATGATGTAAACCTGCTGCGTCCGCTGCTCACCATCCAACGTCCAGCGAATCTGATATTGCCCCGGCTGGCGCTTCGCGGTGGCGGGATGGGTTCCATCAAAGAACGGGGCGTGGTACTCGTTCCGGCCCTCGACCGGAATGCGAGCCAATTCGCCGAGCACTTGCTCACCATCGCCGGTGAGCAACTCGATGACCAGCGTGCCGGGCACTCGAGCCAGGCAAGCCAATCGCACACGGCGATCGGCCTTCAACTCCACCGTGTCGGGTATCACCACCGTCATGGACAGGTTCCGGCCAGGCTGGAGCGGCACATCGACCAGCTTCCACGTCTCCGGGTCTGTCGCCCATCGTCGGTCGAAGCTTCGTTGCGGTTCACCAAGACGCCGCAGATACGCCAACCGAATCCGATTCGCCGCCGAATCGCTATTGCGTAGTCCCTGCTCGTATCGCCTTCGAATTTCAGGATCGAACCTTGCCAGCGATGTCCAGAGGGTGCCCGCGTTCGAGCTGCCATCACTGCTCCGCCACGCGGTGCGGCCATCCGTGGGCATCATCCAGCGGTTGGTGTTGACCAGCAGCCTGATGTCTTCTTCGCTGAATACCAGACCCGCATCGTAGAGACGCACCCACATCGCCACTTCCGACGCCTGATACCCCGCCCGATCGGGATGCACGCCGACCCAACCGCGCGGCGATCGGCCTTCGATGTCGTGCGGCCCGTGGGGCATCCAGAAGTTCCAGGCGATGCGGTTCTCTGATGGAAAGTACCGCCACATCGTCTTCGCCCGCCCGGCGACGGAGAGGATGCGATCCCGATACGCCTCGCGGCCGGTGATCATCCAGAGATAGAGCAGAACATCGGTGGCGTGATAATGCTTGTTGAGGTTGTCGCTGATGATGCGGTTAGGTCGATCAACCCAGCGGCCGGTGCGGGGATCGACCAGCTTGCCATGGGTGCGATAGCTTCCCCAGCCCGATCGATCTTCATAATAACAGCCGCGGTGGTTCCATTTCTCCCAGACGATCCGCTTGCTCAGTTGAAGATACCGGCGGGCCGTCTCGCCGAAGCGCGGCTCCAGTTCCGGATGCTGCTTGAGCACCAACCACGCGAAGCGCGCCAGTGGCTTGCACAGCAACGCATCACCCACCAGGGCATCAGCCTTCAACGTCGCATCGCGCTGTCCGATCGGATCACCAATCCAGCCCTCATAGCCGTCAGGATCGCGCTGAAGCTTTTCGAGGTAGAAATCGTAGTATCGAGCCGCCTGCTCGAGCCATTGAGGATTGCCCCATGCCTCGAAGGCGTCGAGGAACAGTTCGGCCGAATGGGCCGCGTGCCAGGCGAACCCTTCGCCCGTTCCGGAGGTCCGCAGGTTCGGATTCGCCATCACCGACCGATGGAACGCCGCGGGATCGGGCTCCGGGGGTGGCGAATCGGTCCGCCGAGTCGCCGCGGCATCGGCGACAACGCCAAGCAGCAGGATCGCGGCCAATCCGATCGTGACATTAATCCGCTCCATGATCGACTCCCGGACCAACACGGCCCTTCTGAATCGCAGGCAAACCAAGCGTTCCCTGAGCTTAGCGTCCGGTCGGCACGACGTCACCACCCGGCACCCCAGGGCAGTGACTGGCGGCCCAAGGCGGGGAGGGCCCTGCCGGGCAGGCTATACTCTCCGACTTGTCGCGACGAGCGGCCCGGTGATGCCGATGAGCCACCTCCGGCCGATCCGTAAACCGGTCAGCACCCGCCAACCCAACGGCGGATCCCCCAGTACCCGTGCCCGACATACGCGGCAGGTTCCGCAGCGAGAATGCCTTATGCCAACCAGTGCGGAGATACGGACCCAGTTCCTCGACTTTTTCAAGGGCAAGGACCATACCCACGTCCCGTCCTCGCTGGTGGTTCCCGTCGGCGATCCGACGCTGCTTTTTGCCAACGCGGGCATGAACCAGTTCAAGGATGTCTTTCTGGGCACGGGCACACGCGATTATCGCCGCGCGGCCAACACGCAGAAGTGCATCCGTGCCGGCGGGAAGCACAACGATCTGGAAGACGTCGGGCGCGATACCTATCACCACACCTTCTTCGAGATGCTGGGCAACTGGTCGTTCGGCGATTATTTCAAGGCCGAGGCCATCGAATGGGCGTGGGAACTGCTCACCGGACAATGGAAGCTGGACCCCTCTCGTCTCCATGCCACCGTTTTCGGCGGCGATCCCCAGGACGGTCTCGAGCCCGATCACGAAGCGGCCGAACTCTGGCGCAAGCTGACCGACATTCCCCCGGAACACATTCATTTTTTCGGCCGCAAGGATAACTTCTGGGAGATGGGCGATACCGGTCCTTGCGGGCCGTGCAGCGAGATTCACTATGACAACACGCCCAACCGATCCGGCCACGGGCTGGTCAACGCCGACGATCCTCGTGTGATCGAAATCTGGAACCTGGTCTTCATCCAGTTCAACCGGGATGCGACCGGCAAGCTCAGGCCGCTCCCGGCCCGGCACGTCGATACGGGCATGGGCTTTGAACGAATCACCGCGGTGCTCCAGGGCAAGTCGAGCAACTACGACACCGACGTGTTCACCCCGATCTTCGCTGAAATCCAACGGATCACAGGCGCTCCGCCCTACTCCGGCGCCATGGATCAATCCGAGGCCGGTAAACGCGACACGGCCTACAGGGTCATTGCCGACCACATCCGAACGCTCACCATGGCGTTGACCGACGGCGGCCACTGCGGCAATGAGGGCCGGGACTACGTGCTCCGCCGCATCCTACGTCGCGCGGTCCACTTCGGGGCCAACACCCTCGGAGTCGATCAGCCGTTCTTTCATGAACTGGTGCCGGCCGTGGTGCGCTCACTGGGCGATGCATTCCCGGAATTGAAGAAGAACCCCCAGGCCGTGGCCGATGAGCTTCGCGAGGAGGAGACGGCATTTCGTCGAACACTGGATCGGGGTACGCAGCTCTTTCTCCAGATCGCCGGGCGCGGCGACAAGACCATCAGCGGCGACGATGCATTCACGCTCTTTGACACGCACGGGTTTCCGCTCGATCTGACCCAGGTGATGGCCCAGGACCGAGGTATGACCGTCGATGTGGCGGGATTCCAGGCTCGAATGGAACAGGCCCGGGCACTGAGTCGAAGTGCTTCAGGACGTGAGGACCTGACGCCGATTCTTGTCGAACTGATGCAAAAAGAATCACTGCTGGCCACCGGCTTCGAAGGCTACTCGACCACCGAACTGAACAAAAAAATGTCGGTCAGACTCTTTGTCATCGAAGGTGACCACTGCCGCGAGGTGTCCAAAGCCCAGGTCGATGAACGTGTGATCGCCGTAGCACCCCAGACCGTCTTCTACGCTGAATCCGGCGGTCAGGTCGGCGACACCGGTGTGATTGAAGCAGGTCACGGCAAGGCGCGTCTTCGAGTGATCGATACACGGAAGCTGGGCGATGTGTGGTTCCATATCGCCGATGTCCAGGCCGGGCCGGTGGATGCCGGTGAGCGGACCTGGCACTTGAGCGTCGATGCTCCCCGACGCGCGGCGATCATGAGCCATCACACCACCACGCACCTGATGAACCGTGCCTTGCGGCTTCACGTTCATGCCGGGGCCGATCAGAAGGGATCGCTGGTCGATGAGTTCAAGACGCGTTTCGATTTTTCCTGTCCCGCCCCGGTAAGCCCGGAACAGGTTCAGGCCGTCGAGAAGCAGGTCAACGATGACATCGCCGCCGATTTAAAGGTTTACTGGGCCCAGGCCCCGCAGGAAGAAGCGCTCAGGATCAATGGCTTACGCGCCGTGTTTGGCGAGAAGTATCCGCCCAGTGTGCGGGTGGTCAGCATTGGCGTGCCCGTTGAGAACCTTCTGGCCGAGCCGGACCGTGAACAGTGGTCGGGCTATTCCATCGAGTTCTGCGGTGGCACCCATCTCGACAAGACCGGCGACGCCGAGGGGTTTGTCATCATCAACGAGGAAGGCGTGGCCAAGGGCATCCGCCGGCTGACGGCGTTGGCCGGATCGGCGGCTCACCGCGCAACGGTCGAGGCGTCCGGGCTCCAGGCGCGAATCGATGCCTTGGGCACGAGCGGGGGTGCCGACCTTCCGACCCAGGTCATGGAGATTCAAAAACTCATCGCCGAGCGTGAACTGCCCCTGATCGCGCGGTGGAAACTCCGCGATTCGCTGGCAGCGCTCCAGCAGAAGATCAAGGAACTGGATAAACAGAAGAGCCGCCAAGCCGCTGGGGACATCGTCGAGCAGGCACGCGCGCTGGCGGATTCGGCCAATGATGGATTCCTCATCGAATGCATCGAAGGGGCGGACCCCAATCTTCTCCGCACCGCGATGGATGTGATCCGAAGCAAGAAGCCCGGGCTGCCCCTGCTCCTGGTGGGTGTAATGCCCGATAAGCTGGCGTTTCTGGCTTCGGTGCCCCCGGAGTACATCAAGCAGGGCTGGAAGGCGGGTGATTGGGTTCGCCAGGTAGCCCAGGCCGCCGGCGGCGGTGGCGGAGGCCGACCGGATATGGCTCAGGCCGGTGGCAGGGACCCGGAGAAACTGCCCGAGGCCCTGAGTGCCGCCAATGATTTCGCCCGAAGCCGGCTGACCTGACCGGCTGACCAGTCATCGATTCCCTAATCCCCTACCCAGGACACCCCAGGATTATGTTTCGGATCAACGATCACTACCTCAAGCTCAAGGCCGGCTACCTGTTCCCCGAGATTTCCCGCAGGGTCAAGCAGTTCGCCGAGGCCAACCCCGATGCTTCACTGATTCGTCTGGGCATTGGCGATGTCACCGAGCCGCTGACCCCATCGGTCATCAAGGCGATGCACGATGCGGTGGATGGGATGGCCACCCATGACGGCTTCCACGGCTATGGTCCCGAGCAGGGCTATTCTTGGCTTCGCGAGGTGGTCGCCCGGCATGACTATCAGGAGCGCGGCTGCCAGATTGACGCTGAAGAGATATTCATCTCCGACGGCAGCAAGTGCGACACCGGCAACATTCTCGACATCCTCGGGGCCGGCAATCGAATCGCCGTCCAGGATCCGGTCTATCCGGTCTACATCGATACCAATGTCATGGCCGGCAACACGGGGAAGGCCGACGATTCCGGCGAATACCAGGGGCTGATCTACCTCCGCGCCGATGAGACCAACCAGTTCCAGCCCGCCTTGCCGGATGAACCAGTGGATGTCATCTACCTCTGCTACCCGAACAACCCCACAGGCACGGCGGCCGACCGCACGGTCCTGGAGCGATGGGTTCAGTATGCCCGGGACAACAAGGCGCTGATCCTCTTCGATGCCGCCTATGAGGCGTTCATCACCGATCCCAAACTGCCCCGCTCGATCTATGAAATCCCCGGTGCCCGCGACGTGGCGATCGAGTTCCGGTCGTTCAGCAAGACCGCCGGCTTCACCGGCACCCGTTGCGCTTTGACCATCGTACCGCGCGACCTGGTGGGCAGGGATTCCGGCGGCGATCCGGTTCAGGTGCATAAGCTCTGGAATCGCCGCCAGAGCACCAAGTTCAATGGCGTTTCCTACATCACGCAGCGCGGCGCGGCGGCGACTTACACCGAGCAGGGACGCAAAGAGGTGCGGCAGCGCATCGGTTTCTACATGGAGAACGCGGCGATCATCCGCAAAGCGTTGGGCTCAATGGGCTGGAAGGTCTTCGGCGGCATCCACGCGCCTTACGTCTGGGTCCGCGTTCCCGGCGGTATGGATAGCTGGGGCTTCTTCGACAAGCTGCTTAACGAAGCCCACGTGGTCGGCACACCGGGGAGCGGCTTCGGCCGAAGCGGCGAAGGTTACTTCCGGCTCAGCGCGTTCAACAGCCGCGCCAAGGTCGAGCAAGCCATGGAACGAATCGCCAAGAAACTCGGATGAACCTCGGGTCGGCAAGATCGCTGAACGGAGAACCGATCGTCTTGGGCCGGACTTGATCGAAAAGTGTCCACGTCGCCGGTTCGATCAGGCCGCCATGAGATCGACCCGACCGGACTCGGATCCGACCACATCAAAACAGAGGGCGACCATCTGGCCGCGCCCATTCGGGGCACTGCGGACGACCGTCGCCCAGAGCAGGTTATCGGACGAGAGCAGCCCACGGTCCGCCTCAGCCACCCGACTGACTCGAAGCCGCTGACCGCTGATCATCAGGGATGGATGATCGACCTCGATCAGCATGCCTCCCTCTGAAAGATTGCGGCTTTGACCGGCGAAATAACGGCCGGTCATCTGGCATTGAATCTTGACTCCACCGGAAATTTCATGTCGTGGGAAGCGTCGTCGTTCTCGCTGGCTCATCGGCTACCCTTTCACCTCGACCCTGGAAGTGTGACCCGCGATACCGTCTGGGATGGCTGTCCATGCCCGAATTCCCATCCCAGAGTTCATCGGATCAATCAGGAGACCGACTGCAACCCCGGCCGGATTGGTCCGCCGCTCGAGGGGGCGATAATCTGCGTGCATGATGAATGAGCACGCCCCGATACTGACCGTCACCCCGAACACCGCCATGGACCGGCTGATCGAGGTGCCCGGCCTGGCCACCGGGCGCCATCTCGATGGCCGGGTCATCGCCCGATACCCTGCGGGCAAGGGCTTTAATGTCTCGCGGGCGCTTGCCAATCTTGCCTGCTCGAACCTGGCCACCGGCTGGGTCGGGTCAGAGGAGTTGGCCACGTTCGAGTCCTTCCTGGAGGCGGCGGGAAACGGCGTCTCATCAGGCCAGTTCCTCCCGACCCAGGGCTTGACCCGCGAGAACCTGACGCTGATCGATCCGCGCGAGCACACTGAAATCCACGTGCGCACGGAAGGGTTTTCGGTCACCGCACGCGATCTTGCCCGCCTCGATGGCAAATTACGGGCGCTGGCCGGTCCCGAATCCATCGTCACCGTCTGCGGATCCCGTCCAAAGGGCATGAGCGTCCTTGATCTCGCCGACCTGCTTGCCTGGCTGCCTGCGGCCGGGATAAGAATTGCACTGGACCTATCCGGCCCGGACCTCCGCGGATTGCTTGCTGTCAGTCCGGAAAGCAAAAAGAAGGATGGTCCGGTAATGGTGCCCTGGCTTATCTCACCCAATCGTTCGGAATTCGAGCGAATGCGCGGCGTCGAAGAGGGCGAAAGCGAAAATGCACGGCTTGATGCCATGCTGGAGCTTGGCCGACGCATACCCTGGGTGATCGTCTCGGCGGCCGAACAGGGAGCTTGGCTCGGCCATGATGGACGAATCTGGCGCGCTTGCCTCGAGGTTTCCCCGGACCGCATTCGCCAGACGGTGGGCTGCGGCGACTGCCTGCTGGCCGGCGTGCTCAGTGTTCTATCAGGACAAGATAGTCCTGAATCGGCGCTCCGCCGTGGCGTGGCGTGTGCCGTGGCCAATCTGCTTGCCGAACGCATGGCCGACTTCACCATGCAGACCGTCCAATCCTTGGAGTCCGATGTCCGAATCGATGCATGCTGAGCCGGCCGGGAATCTCCAAGCCTGAGTCTGGACTTAAGAAAATTCGGTCGGCCATCCGTCGGGTCGGCGGGTGACTTCAGCCACGGTGCAACCTACCATCCCCTGTACCGGGTTTACGCAGGCCGGCGAACCTCAGGGTCGGTCGCTGGCTGCAGACGGCAATCTGTTCCGCGACGATTCCATTGCGGCGGATGGGCCGGTTTCGTCGATCAGCATGACTGGGAGACGCTGAAGTTGTCTGGAAACCTGAAGAGACAGGAAGTAAGCCCATGACTCAAGCCATCGATCCCGGGCCGTTTCTGTCCACTGTTCGGCCGATTCTCGAAGCCAACGATGTTGAGCTTCTGATCCGGACGGTCAATGAGCGATGGCGGCTCTGCTCCCTGTGCCGCCTGCTCAAGCATCCGAATGTCGATGTCCGCAAGGTCACGGCCATTGTGATCGGGTACGTCGGTGATCTGGAGGTCTCCTCGTGTCTGGCCCAGGCGCTTCGGGATGATGACCCGGTCGTCAACCGGATGGCGGAGCACGGCTTATGGTCGATCTGGTTCCGGTCGTGTACGCCTCGAGCCAGTGAAGCGTTCGGGCGGGGCATGGCATGCATGGCGGCCGAAGATTACGCCGGTGCCGCCGAGCAGCTCCATGAAGCCAGCCGGATCGATCCATCATTCGCCGAAGCCTACAACCAGTGCGCCATCGCCCATTACTTGCTCGAACAGTGGCAGCCGAGCATCGATGACTGCCGCAAGGCCATCGACCGCGTACCCCACCATTTCGGCGCATGGGCCGGCATGGGTCACAGCTACGCCCATCTTGATGACCTCAAGCGTGCCCTGTCGTGCTACCGCCACGCCCTGGCCATTAACCCGCATCTGCACGCCATCCGCCGCGCGGTCGACCAGATGGTCGCCCACACCCCAGTTTTTCCTCCCACGTTCCGTTCGTTGAGCAATGTCCCGGGATCGCGGTGATTGGGTGGCGGCCCGGGGCTGTCCGTCGTGAATCGAACTCCAGGCTCAAAGCGTCGGCCCGAGCATCCACGGCGCGAACTCCTCATCCCCCACCCCCGCCAGCTCGCTCTTGGTCTTTCGTCCCCCGGCGACTTCCAGAATCGCCTCGAAGATTCTCTGTCCAACCTGGTCCACGGTCTCGGTACCATCGAGGATCGTGCCGGCGTTGATGTCCATATCGTCGGTCATCCGCTCGTAGAGGTCGGTCGTGGTGGCGATCTTCAGGCATGGCATGGGCTTGCATCCATACACGCTGCCTCGCCCGGTGGTAAAGACACCCACCGTCGCGCCGCCGGCCACCAGACCGGTCATGCTGACCGGATCGTAACCGGGTGAATCCATGAAGCCCATGCCCGGGACATCGATTCGCTGGGCATATCGATAAACCGCGGCCAGCGGTGCTTGTCCGGCCTTGGCCACGGCACCAAGGCTTTTTTCGTAGATCGTGGTCAAGCCGCCCTGCTTGTTGCCGAACGTGGGATTGTTGTCGATCGACGCCCCGTGCATGCGGACATGATCCTCCCACCAGCCGATGCGCTCGAGCAGCGCTTCGCCCACGGCCCGGGAGATCGCGCGGCGGGTGAGCAGGTGTTCAGCGCCGTAGATTTCCGGCGTCTCGGCCAACACCGCGGAGCCGCCACAACGAACCAGTTCATCGGCCGCGTAGCCCAGAGCAGGGTTGGCGGTGATGCCGCTGTGCGCATCCGAACCGCCACACTGCTCGGCCAGAACCAGTTTGCCCGCCGGTTGCCGGGTTCGCCGCATGGCATCGGCGACCGGGAGCAAGCGCGCAACGGCCTCGACCCCCGCCTCGATGGTCTTGCTGATTCCGCCCCGCTCCTGGATGGTCATGAACGTGGGCGCCTGTTCACCCTCGCGGATGATGTCAAGCTTCTGATTCTCGATCAGGACCGGCATCTGATTGGTTTCGCAGCCCAGGCCGATCATGATGTAAGCCGCGACATTTGGGTGCCGCGCAAACCCGGCCAGCACGCGCTCGAGTTGGCTAGCCGGCTCGCCCGGCTGAACACAGCAGCCGGTCTTATGCGTGACCGCGATGATGCCGTCCACGTGCTGGTATTCATCCAGCAGTCCGCGCGAGACGAACCGCTCGATGATGTAGCGCGACGTGGATGCCGAGCAGTTCACGCTCGAGACCACGGCGACATAATTCCTCGTGCCCACCCGGCCATCGGGACGCAGGTAACCTTCGAAGGTCGGCACCTCGCCGGGCGGATACGGTTCCAGGGGAATCGAGGCGGCGGCGATCTGGTGATCGCGGCCGAAATCGCGAACTTCAAGATTGTGCGAGTGGACGTGGTCACCCGGCACGATGTGCTGCGAGGCGAACCCGATAACCTGGCCGTACTTGAGCACCGGCTCTCCTTCGGCCACCTCACGGATCGCCAGCTTGTGGCCGCCGGGGATCGCATCGTTGGTCACGATGCGCCATCGGCCATCGCTCAATTCGGTGCCCGGCTGAATCGGACGCCGGGCCACGGCGACGTGGTCATCCGCATGGAGCCGCAATAGGCATTGATCAAAATGCATCAGCGACGCCCTCCATCGGGGCCGGTCATGTCGCGGCTCGGCGATGGTTCACGGCCGGGATGCTCGACCCGACCATCGATCCCGCGCCGATTCTGCCACCGGGACCAGAAGATTACACCGATCGGGCAGAGAATGGCCGTGGTCATGACGGAGATGGAAATCTGGGCTGTGGCCAGAGCCTGATTTTCGGCGAACAGCGCGGCACGCTCGGCGGACATGAACCCGGCCTCGACGGCGGCCAGCGCCGCCAAGGTGACCGCGATGGGCGTCTGCACCGCGTTGCCGGCCGTTGAGGCCTCGGCCCACGCGGCGATCTGGCTCCGCTCGCCACTTAGGCGAAGCAGGAGCGTCGCCGCCGCACCGGTCAACACAAACGTCGCGATGCCCAGCACCACTCCGCCAACCAGAGCATCCTGATTGCCAAAATCCATCAGATTCATGTTCGCGCCAAGGGCGAAGGCGAAAAAGGGTATCGTCAACTCCGTACCCGGCTTGAGAAACCGGCGTATGTCTCCATCCAGATTGCCCAGAGCGAAGCCCAGGAGCAGCGGCAGCAGCACCGCGACAAACACCATGATCGGCAACTGCTCGCCGAACAGGCCCAGGGCCAGAAGGGTCAGGAACGGCCCATCGTTGATCGAGATCACACTCAGCGAGCCGACATCCGATCGATTGCCGTATTGCCCGGTCAGCGCGGCGAACAAGCCGCCGTTGCCGTTGGCCATGGCCGCGATGATCGCCACCATCGACAGGCCGAGAATGGTATTGAACGGATCCCCGGTCAGCGCGGCCAGACCGAAGCCACAGGCCACGGCCACGCCGAACTTCGCGCCCGTGATGATCAGGCCCTTCTTCAGAGCCCGGCCCCCGACGGCAAAGCTCATCTGAGCACCCACACAGACCAGAAACAAGCCGATCAGCGCCAGCGCACCGCCCTTGAAAAGCGCCTCGCTGAAACCACCAATCCGCAGGAACTCATAGTTCCCGTCGGCCGTCGCCGCGGTACCCATGCTCCTGAGCACATCCTGCACGACCGGAAGATGCATCTGGTCGATCGTGTTGAGCACCGTGCCGGCGAACAGCGGCACCACCATAAGTCCCCCGGGGATTTTCTCCAACGTACGCTTGATCTTCATCGTTCAGGCTCAGCACCGGCGAACACCGGCGGGGGGCGTGACACGGGCAGTGACGATAAACCGGAATCAGACCCAGAATCCGGACGGGAAGCGGGGCACACGACACAGGGCCGTCGCCGTCAATCCGAACCTGACCGGAAAGCACGGTAGTCTACCGCTTCGCCGCCAGATTGTCCCGCTCTTTCCATCCCGCGCATTGATTTCGCCCGGCAGCGCCAACGCACCGCGACGTTTTTCAGGATCCCCTCGGGTTTTGATCCGAATATCAACCCCGGTTCATCCACCAGATCACGAAATTGAGCACACCCGCAAAACTCACCCATGCCAGATAAGGCAACAGCAGAATGCCGCCCACGCGTGACAATGGCCAGATCAACCAGAGGGTGACAAGGATGGCGGCCCACAGAAGCACGATATCGATCATTGCCAGGCCCGGTGACCGCAGACCGAAAAAGAGCCAGCTCCAGGCAAGATTGAGCGCAAGCTGAATACCAAAAGCGATCAGCCAGGGCTGAACCCACGCCTGCCCCATGGACCCGCACCAGCCCGTCTGGCGCCAGGCCAGCCATGCGCTGATCGCCATCATTCCGTATAGGAAAGTCCATACCGTGCCGATCACCTGCCCCGAAGGCGTCCATTCCGGCTTGCGGATGGTCTGGTACCAGGTGCCGACCGAGCTTGCCGTGGCGATGCCGCCCAGGGCCGCCACGCCATAACACGCGCCGAGGAACAGCACCAGGACAAGGATCGATCCCAATGAACTGGATTCAAAGCTCCAACGTGCCATTGACCGTCCATCGTACCCGATCGGCGGCCGGGTCCACCGGTTACAATTCCATCGTGCCGCTGAAGACCCTTGTTCAAGTTGTCACCCAGGACGATCCAACTCGCGTGGACCGAATCGTCGCCGCGCTTGGCGGTTTATCCAGGAGCGGCACACTGGGCCTGTTTGACCACGAGTGCGTATGCGTCAACGACCAGCCGGAAACCAACTGCCTGCGCGAACTAGCGCCCGGTGATACGGTTCAGGTCCGCTTCGATCCGGAACAGCGCTACCGCCCCCGGCCGCGAGCGTGGAAGGATTCGGGCTTCAACATCGTTCACGAAGATGACCATCTCCTGGTGGTGGAGAAAGCGGCGTGGATACTTTCGGTGCCGACCGAGGGAACATCGCAGCCCGGCGACACATCGCTTATGGGGCGGATCAGTGCCTATCTGAGCCGAGGGGGCAAGCCGGTATCGGCCCATCCCGCCCACCGGCTGGACCGAGGCGTATCGGGCCTGCTGGTGGTCGCCAAGTCACCCCAGATCGCCGCATCGCTACGGGATCAATTCGAAGCACGAAAGCCCCGACGACTCTACATCGCCATCGCGCGCGGCCGGGTGGATCCGCCGGACGGGACGATTCGCTCCCACCTGGCCACCGGCGATGACCTTAGCCGCTATTCCACCGCGGATCATCAGCGCGGCCAGTTGGCGATCACGCATTACCGCACACTGCTCCATGGTGCCGATGCGACACTGCTGGAAGTCGAACTGGAAACCGGCCGACGCAATCAGATTCGCGTTCATCTTGCCGAGAAGGGGCACCCGGTTCTGGGCGAGAGGCGCTATCAACGTCGCATGGCAAGCCACCCCCGCTGGACGGCCCGCAGGCTCGCCCTTCACGCCGCGGAACTCGAATTTATTCACCCGCGCACGCATGTGCCGATGAGCTTCCGATCTCCCCTACCGGGCATGTTCGCAACCTTTTTCGGCGGCCGACTCGCGGCGAAGATCGCGCGATTTCAGGAAGCCAGGGCGACTGAGTCAGCCACTGAGGTCACCCCCGCTGATCACGAAAAAAATCGACCAGTTGGTCATTCAAAGGATCGTGCCGGCGGAGCGCGGGCCGAGCCGGAGTCGGGCGGGCGATCCGGCAACACGAAAAAGCCCGCGAAGCGCGGCGGTCCACGGCCTCGACGGAAGACCGGCACCGGAAAAACCATCAAGCGAAGGTCGCGATGACACCGAACCAGGAAGACCAGCCGCGCCGCCGACCCGGCGCATCCAAGCCGGGTCAAGGTCCACCCACAGCGGGCCAGCCGTCAAGCCGCACCGGCGGCGTTCGCCCAGCCGCGCGAAAGCCGCCACCGCGACATCATGCGCCCGGGAAGACACAAGAACCCGGCAACACACGGCGGCCGGAACGAACCGACTGGAACCCCGTCGCCGACTGGTACGATGAACTGGTCGCCGATGAAGGCAGCGATTACCAGAAAAACGTCGTCTTCCCGAACAGTCTGGCCATGCTGCCGGCGGCGGGGAATCAACGTGTGCTCGATCTCGCCTGCGGCCAGGGCGCCTGGTGTCGGATACTGCACGAGCGAGGCTATTCGGTCACGGGCATCGATGCCGCCCCCGCCCTGCTTCACAGGGCAAAGCAGCGCAGCGACCCGGCGATCCATTACATCAAAGGTGATATCCGAAGTCTTGATGAACTGGGCGAACCCCAGGCGCTATTTGATATCGCCACCTGCCTGCTGGCCATCCAGAACGTCGACCCGATCGAGCCGATCTTCACCGGGCTGGGTCGATTGCTTCGGCCGGGGGCGTGCGTGCTGCTGGTGATGATGCACCCGGGGTTCCGCGGGCCGCGATTCGCATCATGGGGTTGGGATGATCGCCACCACACGCAGTATCGCCGTGTCGAGCGTTACCTCTCCAACCGCCGACATCCGATCCAGATGCATCCGGGCGCCAGACCGGGAGTGGTGACCTGGACGTACCATCGGCCTCTTGGCGAATATGTGCGATGCTTAAGCGCTGGAGGCTACGTCATCGATGCGCTGGAAGAATGGCCGGGCCATCGAGTCTCGACCAGCGGCCCGCGTGCCCCGGCGGAGAATCTTGCGCGCCGGGAGATTCCGCTGTTCCTGGCTTTGCGCGGGGTCTATCTGCCGGACCGGCCCATGCCCGGCACATCCAGCGTCTGAATGAAGGACCCTCCGAGCGGCCGCTTGGCGGTGCTTGTCCATCGGGTTCGATCGGCTTACGCTGTTGGCAAGCTGACACTTCGACTTTTCCAGTTCCCGCAGGGGCGTCGCATCCATGAGCACAAGCCAGACCAAACGGCCCAGGGTTGAACTGTTCACCGACGGTGCCTGCAAGTTCAATCCAGGCCCGGGCGGATGGGCATACATTCTCAAGCATCCGGCGACGGGCAGGGCAATCGAGCGCTGCGGCGGCGAAGCGGAAACCACGAACAATCGCATGGAGATCACCGCGCTGATCGAAGGACTCAGCGCCCTGAAAAAGCCCAGCCATGTCGTGCTTTACAGTGACAGCGCCTATGTGCTCAATGCCATCAGGGAATGGATGGTCAAGTGGGAGAAGAACGGCTGGCGAAAGAAGCCTAAGTCCAAGGAACAGGTGAAGAACGTCGATCTCTGGCAACGGCTGTGGGAACTGCTGCGGACACACGAGGTGGAAACGCACTGGGTCAAGGGCCATGCGGGCCACCCGGAAAATGAACGTTGCGATCAGTTGGCTTCCGACCAGGCGCTTCGGTTCGTGAACCCTTAGTCACGTCGGACGGCCCCGGTCGCTGGGTTCACGGGTCTCGACCATAGATGGCCGCCACGATGCGCATGACCTCGCGGGTCATGGATTCGATGCTTGCGTAATTGCCCTCACTCATCAGCCTGGCTTCATATCGAGCCCAATGGTACTGCATCGCCCGCTGCTCAAGCAGCCGGGCGATCTCCAACTGCACCGGACCGTCGAAGGGCCGGGCCGCCGGCTGTTCGACGTGATCACTGTAAATCCAGAAAAACTCGCCATCGACTTCGATTCTTGATGTGCGCTGGCCCGGCTCCAATGCCTCCAACGCATTGTTCAACCGCTCGTCGGCGAAAACCTGTCCGGAAACGCCGGCGGCGAACAGGCCCTCGCGATCGGGATTGTTCCGATTGATCGGATTGGCGGCCACCTCCTTGAAGGGCTCTTCCTCAAGCTGCTCTTCGACCACCCGGGCGGCATTGGCGTTGGTCACCCGGATCATGTGAACCGTGACCTTGCGGGGCGGATTGAATTGTTCGTAGTTCTCATGGTAATACCGCTCGATATCCCGACGACTGACCTGCACATGGGGAAGCATTTTGCGATGGCGGTAGCGGCTGAGTATCACGGCCTGCCGATACTGTTCAAGGGTCGCCTCCAGCCCCCTTCCCGTCGCTTCGCGCAGACGATTGTCGGCCAGCGTCGGCGAACCCTGACCATGGCGACGCAAAAGCTCCTGACGTTGCCGCTCGACCAGAGCCCTCAAGTGCTGTTGCTCCTGATCCGTCAGTTCCCGCATGGCTTCGGCCAGAACAAGTCGATCGCGAACGATCAGACGAAGCCGCTGCTCAAGAATCGCGCTCGCGTCACGCATGAATTGTTCACTCGATACCTGTCGCGACAGGGCTTTGAGACGGTCAGCCTCGGGCTCCAGCACATCACTGGCATAGATCGCCCGTGCGTTCACCTGGCCGATCATCGCCTGAACGAGCAATTCCTGCTCACCATCCTCAGCCCGCTGAACCCGCAGCAGGGCCGCCAGTTCCTCCTCATCCAGTTCAACCAACCGGTCGGTCGCGGTCGGGATCGGCTCCGTCAGATCGGGCAGCTCGAACGAATCATCCTCGCCGATCCTCGTCACACCACCCGCCCGGGCAGCGGCGTCTCGCGTCGTGCGATGTTCCAGGTCCGGACGCTCCGTCCGAGCCCCGTCCCGCTCGGCCCGATCATCCTGAGACGCCACGAAATCGTCCGGCGACAGGGTAAGGCGAATCCCCTCGGCGGATTCAGGCGTCCCACCACATCCCGCCACAACAAAGACCGGAATGAGCAGGAGGGAAAAAAGGCCGGTTACATTTGAGTGCTTTGCCATGCCTTCAGTCTAAGTCCCAGCATCCCCTTCGGCAACGAAATCAAGCCTCGATGTTGGGCAAACCGGTCACCTTGGGGCGATCCAACGGGTACACTGCCGCGGGGCCGGGTGAGCCTCCGGCCCCAGCGGATTCCCCAAGTGATGCGAGGAGCCAAGGTCATGATTCATCCCCCGCAACGAGGATTTCAGTCCGGACGATCCCCAGCGCTGTCCGCAATGGCCCTGCTCCGTAACCTCATGGTCGCTTTCATTTTCCTGAACTCGGCCCCGGCCTCGGGAGGCGATGGCGCGGCCGAGTCGTCGCCTTCGCCGGTGACCTTCCAAGCGGTCACCGAGGCCCTCCAGGAGGGCCGACACCGCCAGGCTCGGATGCTCGCAGCGCGGATCGCCGCGGATGAAGACCAGCCGCTTCACGCCCGCGCTTTCGCCCGGCTGCGCATCGCCCAGACGTACTTCGCCCAGGGAGATTTTGAAGCCGCGAGGCTGGAGTATGAGCGGATCGCCGCGGATGAGGGGTTCTCAGAATTCCACAGAGCAGAAGCGGAGGAACTGGCCGCGCAGATGCTAAGACGCCTGCGGGGGGCATCGCCCCATGACCCTGAAACGTCCCGCGTCCGACTTGATCCGATCGAGGCGTTCGCGGCTGAGGTGTTTGTGGCGCCGGACGGCGACGATGCCGGCGATGGATCGGCCCGGAGGCCATGGGCAACGTTAACCCAAGCCCGGGACCATGTCAGGCAACTGCGCGGGCAAGGCGTTGAGGGTCCGATTCTGGTGAGCATCGGCGCGGGAACCTATTCGCTGACCGAAACCGCCCTTTCGCTGACCGCCGAGGATTCCGGGCGGCCCGGTGCGCCGACGGTCTGGCGGGCCCGTGAGCCGGGGACCGTGAAGCTTTATGGCGGCCGACGACTGACCGGCTTTGCGCCAGTGACCGATGAAGATGCGCTCAAGCGCATTCCTGGGCAAGCCGCGGATCGCGTCGTACAACTCAACCTGCGGGCGATGGGGATCGAAGACCTCGGCCGGCTGCATATCCGGGGCTTCGGCCAGCCCACGCCACCGGCCACGGTCGAACTTTTCTTCAACGGAAGACCGATGACCCTGGCACGCTGGCCGAACCAGGGTATGGTCGGCGTCCGCCGCGTCATCGAACCGGGTTCACGCCAGGACAATCAGCCCTCGGTCTTCGTCTTCGAATCCGACCGTCACGCTCGATGGGTGGATGCGCCCGATGGGTGGATTTTCGGATATTTCCATTTTCTCTGGGCCGATGCCGCCTGGCCGATCGGCTCGATCGATCCCGAAGCCCGCACACTGACCACCGCCGAGCCCTACCACTATGGCGGGCGCGGCATGGAAACCGATCGGCAGCCCATCCGCTACTACGCGTTCAATCTGCTCGAAGAACTCGACCAGCCCGGTGAATGGTATCTGGACCGCCGCGACGGCACCCTGTACATGCTTCCGCCCGGCGACCTGGAAGATGCAACCGTCGAGATCGGCTTGCTCAACGGGCCGATGGTCACCATGCAAGGGGTCAGCGATGTACGGCTGGAAGGACTGGTGCTGGACCTTGGCCGGTCTGATGGCCTGGTCGCACGCGATTGCAGCCGGATCATCATCGCGGGCCTGACGGTGCGTCGGATGGCCTCCACCGGAATCTCGATGCGCGGCGGCCGGGATAACACGGTCCTGGGATGCGATGTTCACACGCTGGGTCGGCGTGGCATCGAGATGATCGGGGGCGACCGGCGAACGCTGACCCCGGGGCGGCACACCGTGGCCAATTGCTGGATCTACGACTTCGGACGCATCGATCGGACCTACACGCCGGCTGTTCAACTCGAGGGCGTGGGCAATCGGGTCGCACACAACCGCATGCATCACGGACCGAGCAGCGCCATGCGGATTGAAGGCAATGATCACATCGTCGAGTTCAACGATTTCCACGACCTGGTGCTTGAATCCGACGACCAGGGCGCGATCGACATGTTCGGCAATCCGACCTACCGGCGGGTGATCTTCCGCCATAATCGCTTCAGTGACATCGGCAAGACCGATGGCGAGCCCTCGGTCCACGGCCAGGCCGGCATTCGCTTCGATGACACCATCAGCGGCATGATCGTCCACGGCAACCTGTTCGTCCGAAGCTCAAACCACAATTTCGGGGCCATTCAGATCCATGCCGGTCGCGACAACCTGATCGAAGGCAATGTCTTCGTGGAATGTACCCACGGCATCAGCGGCGGCTGGGGCCCAGGCAACCACTTCTGGCGGGCGGCCCGAAGAGACAACCCGCCCGAAGCGTTCCACACCAACGATCTCTACCGTGAGCGATACCCTGAAATCGCCACGATGTTGGATTCACCCGGAATCAACTTCGTGCGCCGAAACCTCTTTGTCGATGTCCGCAACATGTTCAACCGGGCTCGGCACATGGACAGCTTCAAGAATCTGGTCGCCGAGGATGCGGGTTTTGTCGATCTTGATGCCGGGGATTTTCGCTTCAAGGACGATGCGGCGGCGCTGACCCAACTCGGGCTCTTGCGATGGAGACTGGATGCCGTCGGACCCTACGCCGATGACTTGCGGGCCTCATGGCCGGTCCGCCCCACTAAGCTTGACATCAACGATCCCAAAGCTCCCTGACGCCACAACACCAACGCCCACCGGCGCAACCCCCTTCGCGAATCGTCATGGCTGAATCATCCAAGCTCGGCATCCTCTTCGATCTCGACGGCACGCTCCTGGATACGCTCGAGGCGATCGCCTCGTCAGCCAACCACGCGCTTGAGCAGCTTGGCCACACGCGGAAACCCGATACATGGTTCCTTCCGGCCATCGGCTATGGCGTCCATCACCTGTTGACTCGCTCGCTGGGCGATGATGATCCGGTGAGATTGGACCAGGCGATCGGTCACTTCCGCCGATATTACGACCAGCGCGGCGATGGGCACATCACGATCTATCCCGGAATCCAGGAGATGCTCGATGCCTTGGAAGGCATGCCGGTCGCGCTTGGCGTCCTGAGCAACAAGCCGCACGAGCCGACGCGGGCCAATATCCGACGATTCTTTCCGGGCAGGCGCTTTGAGTATGTCTACGGCCAGCGCGAGGGCGTTCCCGTCAAGCCCGATGCCGGTGCCGTCGCGGAGCTGCTTGATCAAAGTGGGATTCCCGCATCGCGCTGGGTGATGGTTGGGGATTCGGATGCCGACATGATGCTGGCGCGCAATGCGGGCATGATCGGTCTGGGAGTGCTGTGGGGATTCCGGGACGAGCAGGTGCTCAAAGACCACGGCGCAACCCTGATCGCCCGCAAGCCGGCGGAGGTGGCGCCGCGGATAGAGAAGATGCTTGAAGATTGAAGGCCCGATGGCATGGGCCGAATCATCGCGACCTGAGATCGCATCAGTCCGCAAGAGTTCCGCGTCCTCTCGGCTCGCAGGATTTCCGCTCTCGCCGTAGACTGGACCGCAACGCGGCCAACCGCCGACATCCCCGATCGGGCCGTGCGCCCCACGATTTCATGATTCCAACACCAGAGCAGGCATGACCTCGTCCGATTCCTTTTCAAGCAGCGACACGGTACGCAGCGCAACGCCACTGCGACACGTCAGAACCGCCCAGTGGCAGGGTCCGATCCGCCTCAGGCGAGGCGGCGCCCTTCCCGATGTCCAACTCGCGTACGAAACATGGGGAACGCTGAACAATCAACGCGATAACGCCGTGCTCATCTGCCATGCGCTTTCAGGCGACTCCCACGCCGCTCGTCACGATGCCGATGACCAGCCGGGTTGGTGGGACATACTGATCGGACCGGGCAAACCGGTGGACACCGACCGATGGTTCGTGATCTGTTCGAACGTCCTGGGCGGTTGCCGGGGAACGACCGGACCGGGTTCGACCAATCCGCGAACCGGTCAGCCATACGGCCCGGATTTCCCGCTCATCACCATCGAGGACATGGTCGATGCCCAGGCCCGCCTCATGGACCATCTGGGCATCGACCGCCTCAAGGCCGTGATCGGTGGATCTCTGGGCGGTCACCAGGCGATCGCCTGGGCTTTGCATTACCCCCAGCGGATCGAGCAGTGCATGGGTATCGCCACCGGAGCCTACCTGAGCAGTCAGGCCATGGCGTTTGATGTGGTGGGACGCAACGCGATCATGCGAGATCCATCGTTCCACGGTGGCCAGTACTACCAGACGCCGGACAAACCCGACGTGGGACTCGCCCTGGCACGGATGCTCGCCCACATCACCTACCTCTCGCCGCAGTCGATGGCCGTCAAGTTCGATCCCGACCGTCACCAGCCGCGCGATATCCCAACCGAGTTCGAGAAAAAGTTCAGCGTCGGCTCCTACCTCGCCTACCAGGGCGATCGCTTCGTCGAGCGATTCGATGCCAACAGCTACATCACCCTGTCCATGGCCATGGACCTGTTCGATCTCGGCCGCGCACCTGAGCAGCTTGCCCGGAGCCTGGCGCCGGCGGTATGCAGATGGTTGCTGATCAGCTTCACCAGCGACTGGCTGTTCCCGGCAAGCCAGTCCCGTGAAATGGTCGATGCGCTGATCAAGCTCGATCGACAGGTGACCTACTGCAACGTGCAATCGCCAAGCGGGCACGATGCCTTCCTGCTGGAAGACAGCCTGTGCTCATATGGTGAACTGGTGCGATGCTCGCTCGAGCGGTCACCGGTCCGGGCGGAAGCCGATCGCTCCTCCATCGCACCGGAAGCCGGCGGATCGGATGTCGGCGAACCGAAGCTCCGGCCCGTCTTGAGGCCACCGGTCAGTGATGATCAGCGTCTGGATATCGAACTGACCGCCTCCCTGGTCGAGCCCGGCTCATCCGTGCTGGACCTGGGATGCGGACCCGGCGAGTTGCTTCAGGCGCTGGCCCAGCGCGGCCATCGGCGGCTGCTGGGCGTGGAACTGGGCGAAGACTTGATTCTCGGCTGCGCCGCCCGGGGCATCGATGTCATCCAGACCGATCTTAATGAGGGGTTGAGCCTGTTCAAGGATAAGCAGTTCGATTACGCCATCCTCTCCCAGACGCTCCAATCGATCGTGAACACCGAATCGATCACCGATGAACTTCTTCGGGTGGGCCGGAAGGGTATCGTCAGCTTCCCCAACTTCGCATACCACAGAATCCGCGACATGCTCTACCACGAAGGCCGGAGCCCCTCGACCAGCGGACTTCTGTCATTCGACTGGTTCAACACGCCCAATCGACGTTTCTTTTCCGTACTGGATTGGCGCGAGTTCTGCCGGCGACGCGGCATCCGCATCCATCGAGAACTCTTCCTCGATACCGAAGCGGGCCGGTTCATTGAGGATGATCCCAATCTTCTGGCCGATCTTGCCATCTGCGTGATCAGCCGATAGCCATGGCCGATACCCCGTTGCGGATGCCTTGGTCGCGCTAACTCGGTTCTGGATCAAGCCGGGGAACGCCGTTGCCCTCGCTGGCCATACCGCCCCGAATGAACTTCTCGTAGAGCTTCAGGTAAAGCCCGCGCCGGCCGAGCAATTCCAGGTGCGTGCCCTCCTCGACGATCCGTCCATGCTCCATGACCAGCACCTTGTCGGCATGCCGGATCGTTGAAAGCCGATGGGCCACCACGAAACTTGTTCGACCCTGGATCAGAATCGCAAGCGCTTTCTGAACGCGGGCCTCGGTCATGGTGTCCACACTGCTCGTGGCCTCGTCCAGGATCAGAATTCTCGGATCGGCCAGCAAGGCCCGACAGAAGCAGACCAGTTGCCGCTGGCCCAGTGAAAGACTGCTGCCTCCCTCGCCGACCGATGTACTAAGTCCTTGCGGAAGCGCGCCGAACACATCCAGACAATCCAGGCGTCGGGCCACCTCAATCACCTGTTCATCGGTCGCCCCGGGCCGGCCCAGGCGGATGTTGTCCATGATCGTGCCGGTAAAGAGGAAATTGGCCTGGAGCACAATGCCCATCCGCCGATGCAGGCTTTGCGAGTTTATCTGGACAATGTCATTGCCATCAATCAACAGCGTGCCGCCGGTGGGCAGATAGAACTTGCCCACCAGGCTGATCATCGTGGTCTTGCCGCTGCCCGTGGCGCCGACCAGGGCGATCGACTGGCCCGGCTGCGCGGTGAAGTTGATGTCCCGCAGCACCGGTCTGCCGGGATCGTATTCGAACTGCACATTCTTGAACTCGACCAATCCGTGGATGTCCTCAACCTCGATGGCATCGGGCGGATCGGTCCATTCCGGCTCGGTGTCGAGCAGGCCGAAGACGCGTTCAGCCCCGGCCATGGCCGTCAGCGCGGCATCGTACATCTGGGCCAGGGTGATGATGGGCTGGAAGAACAACTGGGCCATGATGAAGAACCCGACCAGGTCTCCGATATTGGCCGACTCGGCCTCGATCACGCGATAGCCACCGACGAGGATGATCCCGGCCGCGATGAATATCTGTGTGTTGAGCTCCAGCGCCGGCATGTACAGCCCGCGATTCCTGGCCGCATCCAGGTGATAATCGGAGTGATCCTCCACCAGATCGTCGAACTTCTCCCGGTTGCGATCCTGCCGAACGAAACTCTGGGTGACACGGATGCCGTTGACGCTCTCGGCCAGGTAGCCGGTCACGCGACTGAACGATTCCTGAACCGCCCGATAGGCTTCGCTCAAGCGACGATGGAAAAAGCGGTTGATGAAGAACATCACCGGCGCCAGGGTCAGCATCAGCAGGAACAGGACCCAGTCGTAGTAGATCAGGAAAGCGGCGGCCACCAACCCCTGCCCACCCTGGACGATGCCGACGAACAGAACCTCCTGTACGCCGATCCGGACGTTCTCCACATCCGAGGTCATGCGACTGATGATCCGCCCCAGCTTCATCTTGTTGTAGAAGCTCATGGGCATCTTCTGGAGATGCTCGAAAATCTGGTTTCTCAGGTCGTAGACCACCGCCTCGCCCAACTCATCGCCCCAACGCCGGCGGAAATGGAACATCACCTGCGTGAAGATGGCCAGCATCAGAAACGCCGCCGAGCCCCAGATCACCTTACGGAAATCACCCTCGGCGACCGCCGTTCCGATGACCCATGAGAGAATCGCCGCCAGGCAGGGCAACTGGATCGAGCGCAGCGTCACCGTGACCAGAAGCAGATTGCGCTTGAGCCGATAGGGGCGCGTGTGCCGGAGCAGGCGGACGATCAGCTTCAGATCGAGCGACCCTTTCTCCGCGGTCAGGCGTGAACCACCCATCCGGCGTCCGCCGCCACCGCCTCCCATACCCAGGCCGAGTCCAACGCTCATGCTCATGACCGACCTCCCGGAGCCTCAAGCCCGCCTTCCATGGAACTGAGCGCCTTATCAGTGTCCGGACCTTGAACCTGCTGCAGGATGTCCAGCGTCTGTCGATCGGCCGACTGCAACTTGGCCGCGCGCCGATAGTGACCCCCGGCACTCATCAATTCCTCGTGGGTACCCGTCTGAATCACCCGGCCGCGCTCGAGCACGATGACATGATCGGCGCGTCGCAGCGTCGAAAGCCGGTGGGCCACCACGAAGGTGGTTCGCCCCTCCATGGCCTGATCCATGGCCGTGAGAATCTCATGCTCGGTCTCCGGATCGATCGCGCTGGTGGCATCATCCAGGAGCAGGATGGATGGCTCCAGCAGCACCGCCCGGGCGATGGCCAGCCGCTGCCGCTGGCCCCCGGAAAGATCCACCCCGTTTTCGCCGATCACGGTTTCGTACCCGTAACTGAGATTCTCGATGAAGTCATGCGCGGCGGCGATCTTGGCGGCCTTGCGAATCTGGTCCATATCCACATCCGGGTGTCCGAACGCGATGTTTTCAGCGACCGTGGCGCTGAACAGAAAATTCTCCTGGAAAACCACGCCGATGGACCGCCTGAGGGTGTCCAGGTCCAGATCGCGCAGGTCGATGCCGTCGAGCAGGATGCGGCCTTCTTCCGGGTCATAGAAGCGCGGGATCATGGAGAGCAGCGTGGTTTTGCCCGCACCGGTCGCGCCGACGATGGCGATGCAGCCCCGCGGCTTGACCTCGAAGCTGACCCCGTCCAGAATCCGATGGCCGGGCTGATAACTGAAGGCCACGTTCTCAAACGTGACCCGCCCCTCGACCCGCTCGGGCCGAAGGGCATCGGGCTTGCTTTTGATATCCACCGGGGCATCGAGAATCTCAAAGACCCGCTGCGCGCCGGTCAGGCTCATCTGAACGGAGTTGGTGATGTTGGCGATCGAGGAAATCTGATTGGCGAACTGCCTGAGCAGTTCAGCGAACACCACCAGACCCAGGCCAAGTTCCATTCGCCCCTCGATCACCAGCCATCCCCCGTACAGCATGAGGATCAGCATGTTGATCTGTGTCAGGAATCCAACCGAAGGGACAAAGATGCTGGTCTTCCAGAAGACGCGCTGCCGCGTCTGCTTGACATCGAGGCTGGCCGCGTTGAACTTGGCGATCTCTTCCCCTTCACGGGCAAAGCACTTGACGACATGAATGCCCTGAATATTCTCGGCCAGGACGCGGACCGCGTGATCGACCTTCTCCCGGCCCAGCAGGTAGATCGGCCGGACAACCCGCGCGAAGATCACCGAGGCGATATACAACAGCGGCGTGGTGGCCAGGCAGGCCAGCGTCAGCCAGACGTGAATGCTGAACATGAACGCCAGATACGCCGCCAGCGTCGCGACCAGGGTAATGATCTGAATCATCACGCCGTCCACGAACGTGCGGACCGCCTGAACATCGCCGGTTACACGGTTGATGATCGATCCGGATTCGTGCGAGTCGTAAAACCGGAAGCTCAGGCGCTGGAGCTTTTCATACACGCGCGAGCGCATGTTGACGATGATGCGCTGGCTGAGTCTCGCCGCGGTCATCGTGGCACTGAATCGTAAAGCAGCCCGCAGCAGGGCGATCAACAGCACACCCGCTCCAAGCCCGCCAAGCACCATCATCGTGGAACCCGACGTCGGCAACGTCAGGTTCATCCAGCGGATTTCCGGGTCAACCCCCTGGGCGCGATATCGGATGTAGTCGATCGCCTTGCCCGCCAGCCCCAGTCCCAGAAGTTGAAATGCCACGAGAACCAGTTGCTGAAAAATCACCATCAGCGAGCGGGCGCGGTATTCCCAAGCCAGCCCGGTCAGGCGACGCAACAGCCGTCCGGCATCGGCGGGTAAACCAGTCGCTTGATGCCGTGATCGTCGACTTATCGGGGATTTCTTGCGGGGACGGGGCAATGCTGGTGATCCTGGTCATCGAACAGGGCTGTAAAGCCCGTTCGCACCAAGGGCTTGATGATAGCAGTCCGGCGCTGCGTGTGAAATCCGATAATGCAAACCATCAATTGCGTCAGGGCGATGGCATCCGAGGCGGCAAGCCGGCTCAAGTCCGGAACCGTAGGCACTCTCAGCGGTCCAGGCGAAGGTTCCGGTAGTCCCGCAACGCCCGCATCGCGGCGATTTCGACCGCGGCCAGAAGGTCGGAGAGAACCTGCTCACGGGGCTGACGCTCGGTCACGAAACGGTATCTTGCCGTCTTGACGGCCTCGCCGATTCGGTTCGCCCAGTTTGTCAGAGCCTGTCCACCGATCTGGGCATCAAAGATCGGCGAGTTGCTCAGACTCGCCCGCGCATCGATCATCCATCGCCCATCCGTTTCCATCAGCATCAGTTCCTGCTCCCACAGACTTGTCCTGACCGGGTATCGATGATTGACACCGACCACGGCTTCAAGATCGGGCTCTTCTTCCAGCGGCATGCCCGGAAGTGAACGGGTCGAAGACTCGCCCTCCTCGTGGATCATGCTCATCGGTCCGTGTCGGCGTTCGATCGTTCGCGCAAGCTCACGGACCTCAAGCGCGACATCAAACAGGGCCAGCAGCACCTGCTTTTCCGCTTCTCCACCATGCAGCAGCCGCTCGAATCCATCGCGATCGCCCTTATCCAGCGAATCCTCGATCTGCCGCCAGACTTCGGTCAGGGTTTGGTCGCCCTCGGCATCGACCAGCACCGTCTGGTCATCCGGGCCGCAGCCAGAACTCACCATGGCCATCAGCAAAACACCCATGGCCAGGAAAGCGGCGATGCACCGATCCGCATCTTGAAAGGCGTGTGGTTTACACATCAGAACAACCTCGGGAGGTACTCGACTTGGGCCTCAAAGGCCTGATCACGGCCCGACGCCACAGTGTAAAGGCGTTCGTGACTGGTGCGGGCCTGTTCAGCAAGAGGCCGGTAAAGCTGAAAGCACACATCACTGAATCCGATATTGTAGTTCTCCCCATCGAACCGGCCCCAACACGCCTGATCGCTCCAGGTGAAATAGTGAACCCCGACGCACCATGGCTTGGCCGCGGCATCTTCGAGGTAAACCCGGTACGCCAGGCCGCGCTGGTGCTGATCGCGAACGTGCCCGATGCCCGATCCCGGCAGCCCGACATCCAACGCGCCGAAGTGCCATTCCCCGACCATCAACGGCCAGCCCGTCTGGCGGTGAATCCGCTCCATCCCCTCCGCCGGAATCTTGTCCGTGTAGGCATTCATACTGAAAACATCAAAGCACTTCATCCCCGCGAGCGCCCAATCCGGAGGCACGGTGTAGTAGCGGATGCCCAGGTTCAGGTGATTGGGGTCCGCCTGGCGGCAGGCATCGCTGAGCACGCGGAAAAAGCGATCGATCATGATGGTGCTGAACGCCTCAAGATCGCGATGGGCCGTCGGGCCAAGTGGCTCATGCCGGATGCCCCGCCGAACACGATCCAACGTCATACCCTTGCCCCATGCTTCGGCGAGCCCAGCCTCCGAGCCGTATCGCTCCAGCAGAAACTCCGCCAGACGATCACGCGCGGGGCTCGCCTCGGTGGTCAGTAGCATGCCCAGGGCCGGACACTGCGAGGCGAACCCCCACTTGGGTTCGTTCATCAGGAAGTACCCGATCATGGCCGGATCATTCCGGCACGACTCAAGCTGTCGAGCATAGTCCGCCGCGGCTTGTTCAAAACCCGGGTCGAATACATCCGCAAAATCCCGAAACACCTTCGGCACACCGTCCAGCTCGCCGCGCAACGGCATGACATAAGGAAACCGAGCCTTGGATGCGGCTTCAACATCACTCCAGTTGGCGATCGTATTGAAGCCGACGCGGCGGATCGTTCCCAAAGTCATCGCCATCCAACGGCGATACCACTTCGATTCCGTACCCCGCCCCGGATCATCGACCGAGCCGAACGCCCGGATCGCGTTGACCGCCGTGAACGAGAGAATGCTCGATCCATCCCGACTTTCCCGCCAGGCATCATCAAATGGACTCGGTTCATGGCCGGGGTGGTCCCAAGCCAATTCATCGCCGCCTCCCTCGATCGCACCGCCCTCTCCAGTTGACAATGACGGGCGAGGCGGCAACCACTCGAATACGGATTCCAAACCGTCCACCGGACCGTTGGCATCGGGACGGACACAGTTGATCCCGCAGGAGAAGAACGCGCAGCCATCCGGATCGACGAGCCACCAGCGATGGGATTCCGCGTCCCGTTCCACACGGAAGAAGCCGGTGGCTTCGAACCGTTTTTCCATCCAGCCGCCCCACCGGCTCCAGCCCTCGGGCCAGGAACCCTCGTTGGCCTGAACCTCGGTCTCAAGCGCATGGGCGACCAGTTCATTGACACTCGCCACCTTTCCGGCCCACTGGCGATGACGCGACTGACCCAGCCTGTCCACGAGGGGGCCATCCGGAAGCAGAGGATCGGTCAGCGGCTCAGGGGCGTGACGCTCCAGCCGCCAGGGCCCGATGCAGACTTCCACCGGCTTGGGACCTTTGCGAATCAGTGTGAATCTCGCCACACGAACCGCACCAAGCTCCATCGCCGCGCCGAAACACATGGGCTTGAGCATCGCGCCCTGGCGCGGCCATGACCACCGATGCTGATCCAGCGCCGCCGTCGGAATCGCCACCTGCGCCTGACACCGGCCCAGAAGCGAGAAGATGAACTTGAACGGCTCGGTCGCCGCCTGGGCATCGCCGAATAACGCCAGCTCGAACACCGCCAGTTCATCACCGGCCAGAAGCATGTCACTGACGATCGCCTCGATCGACCCGTCGATTCGATCCGGCCAGGCAAGCACAAGACCGTCCCCGACCTCACCCAGCCGCCACCAGGCCGAACCGGCAAAGTGCTCCGGCCCGTCGACTGACTCGATACCGCCCAGCTTCCCACTGATCTTCAGTTGTGTGGCCAAGAGACATCTCCATCAAGGCGCATCGGCGGTCCTGAAACTCGATCGCCACCCGGCCGGATCGCCAATCCGCCGCATCAGCATAAGCCCCGCATCCAGACGCCACCAACCCCAGAAACCAATCCACCCGTTCCATGCGGCGATCGTGGCCCTTGGTTGACTCAGGCAACGGTGCATGCGACGATACCTCGTGACCTCGCCGGAGAGGTGACCGAGTGGCTGAAGGTACCGCATTGCTAATGCGGCGTAGGGGGTTAACTCCTACCGAGGGTTCGAATCCCTCCCTCTCCGTTTTCTTTTAAGTGTTGACTGGGTGAAACTTAGGGCTGTTCTTCGCGCTCAGCTCCCCAAGCTCCTTTCAGTTCCGAATCGATGTCGCTACGAGGCGCGTGTTCGGCGGCCGATCAGCAGCGCTGCGCCGGCCAGCAGCGCCCCGATTGAGCCCGGTTCCGGGATCACGACCAGACTGAAACTCTGGTCGTCGTAGTCGGCAAGCCATTGCAGGTCCCCGCCCAGTTCCGGCAGGTCGTAGCGAGTGAAAACGTCCAGGAGGCTGCCGCTGGTCTGGGCAAGCGTGAATCGGTCGCCCAGTTCAGGCTCGAAGCCCCCTTCCAGCAAAACTTCCAGCTCGCCTGTCAAGTGAAGCTGAACGCCCGAGCCGCCAATATTGCGGATCAGGTCATGATCCTGCCCCGCGTCAGTACCACCGATCGCCAATCGCACGGTTGAAGCGGACCCAAAGGCCACCAGGCCCTCCAGTTCCACTTCAACCCCGGCCGCCGCGCCGTACCCGGGCTCGTAGACATCCCGGAAACGGACCCACGATGCACTGGCGATTCGCCCCGGCCCCTTGACCGGCCCATCAAAGACACTGGGGTGCAGCGTGTGCTTCACGATTTCGCCGTCAGCCATGTTGTGGATCGGCCCGTGGATGGTGGTGCGATACAGATCGATGCGCCCCTTGTTGACCAGGGGCGCATCAAATTGATGCTCCACCGCGAGGACATTGTGGGTCTGCGGCTCATCGCGGCTGACCAGAGTGCCCTCATTGAGAAAGCCGCCATCCCTGGCGTGGATCATGCCACGGGCCTGGATCGTACCGGCGTTCTCCCAGCCATCGGCGATCACCTGTCCATTGGGCCCGATCCGCAGGAGCCGGTTCTCGCGTACCTGAATCCGATCAAGCACCTCGACCGTTCCGTTGGTACCCAGTTGGTAGCCGTCGGGCACCTGTGAGACAAAGGACCCATCGGCTCCATCCGGCCCCACGCCCAGCGGCGACTCGGTGATGCGCAGATGCCCCCCACCAACGGCCAGGGTGCCGCCACCGAAAACCGTGGTCGCCGCGACTTCCATCAGGGCGCCGCTCTCCACGCGCGCCTGGCCGCCGGATCGGACTTCCAGCCGGGTCCGGTGGGTGATCCCATCAATTTCGTAGGCCTCTCCGGCATAGAACCGGGCATTGTTCGAAACCCGCAGCGTCCCCCTGGAATGGATGAAGACATCTTGACCGCCCACCATGTTCCATACTGTCGGCTCACCGCCGACAAAGCCGGTGCCACTGACCTCGAGCAGACCCATACCGGTATCGGTCCCCGCCGCGGCGACATGCAACGGCCGCTCGTGGTCAACCCGCGCCCCGCCGATGACCGACATCGTTCCGTCGCCATGCAGTCCCACCCGCGTGCCCGTGTTGCTCGCGCTGGGATTCATGCGAATGTTGGCGTAGGCGTTCTCTCCGGCCACGGTGAATGTGCCGTAACCCTGCTCATCCAATCCGATGATGAGCTGCCGGAACGGGTGATGTTCAAGTTGGCCCTCCAGCCGGATATGGCCGTTTCTTCTCAGGCCGACGCCCAGTTCGATATCCGAATTCACACGAACCGAATGGGCCAGCCCGGTCGTGATCCGCAGCAGTGGATCCTGGTCGGGTGTCCCACCATGCGGCACCCGGCCCACGATGAGTTCACCGATGTTCAACCGCATCGGCTGCTCGGGCGGTGTTTCCCTCATCTGGAGTCGGAGACGAACTTCCCGGCCGGCCACTTCGATGCGGCCCACCGTGTACTGGCCGCCGGGAAGATGAAAGCCGGGGAAAGGGTCGTTGAAATCAACCAGCACCAGGCTGTCTCGCCTGCCCATACCGAAATACGCGCCGCGCTGATGATTGGGCGGACCGGAAACCGACTGGCCATTCACATCTGCCTGTTCCCATGAATCGGAATCGAAGAACTGGCCGCGCGACTGGGTCTCATACTCGGCCAGTCCTGAATGCACGAACGGCACATCCCAGTTATGCACCGGCATGTCATCGGCCCGTGCGGTGCCGTCAAGAGGTTCGCCCAAAACCATCCCCAAAGCCAACGCCACGGAACAAGCCCTGCCCGCCAAGCCCCCGTTCCAATCTCTCCAGATCATTGCATCACCCTTTGCCAGAAACACTGCGCAGAAACGCACCGGGCATGACCTTGGTCATACCGATGCGCCCCGCTGATCTCCACATATCAACGCTTTGGCATGCTAGGCCCCGATGCTCGAACAGTTCAACCCGTCATTCACAGGACCACCGCATCCGAAACGCGACCCATAAAACCCGGGCAATCGCTGGTCTATCCGCCCGATCGAAGTTCCTGCTTTCTCGTATCATCCGAGCCGTCCCCGCGGAATCAAACTTTATGGACTGGCAACAGCTTCTCTCCGATCACCGCATGCCCTATGACGACCGTCCGGCCCGCGCATCGGAGCCTGAACGCTATCGCTCGGCGTTCGAGGCCGATTACGACCGCGTGGTTTACTCCGCCGCGTTCCGACGACTGGCGCGCAAGACGCAGGTTCACCCGATGGCGACCAATGACCACGTCCATAACCGCCTGACCCATTCGATCGAGGTGGCCAGTGTCGGTCGCTCCTTTGCCCGAAGACTCGGCGATTTCCTCATGCGGCAAGGGAAGCTCCAAGCCCGGAACATCGAAGACCTGTGCCAGATACTTCAGGCCGCATGCCTGGTGCATGACATAGGCAACCCGCCATTCGGTCACGCGGGAGAGTTCGCCATCCGAGAATGGGTCCGAACCCACAAGACACTGGTGTTTCAGGCACCCGGATGCGCGGTACCCGAAGCGATGCAAGCAGACCTGCTGGCCTTCGAGGGCAACGCCCAGGGATTTCGACTCGCGGCCCGCACGGACCTCAAGGGCGATTTCATGCGCCTGACCTGGGCGACATTGGGAGCCATGATCAAGTATCCGTGGACTTCAATGGATCCGCGGGCCGAGGCGACTTCTAAATTCAACGTGTTCTCATCCGAGGTTGGCCTGTTCAGACAAATGGTTGAAGGCCTGGGCATGGTCGGGCCGTCGGGCGAGGCGGCGCGTCATCCGCTTTCGTTCCTTTCCGAAGCTGCCGACGATATCTGCTATCGGATTCTGGACCTCGAAGATGCGGTGCAACTGAACATCCTGAATGAAGCGCAGGTTCGCGATCTTCTGCTCGATCTGCTGCCGGGTGAGAAATCCCAACCAGATCGAGACCGACCCCTGGGCTATCTGCGCGGCCAGGTGATCAAACTCCTGGTCGATGAATGCTGGGCCGTGTTCGAGAAGGACTATGCATCGATCATGGCCGGCACGCGCAGTCACGATCTCAAACAATGCCTGCCGGAAGCCACACGCACGTTTCTTACGCGCGTCAGCGAGCTCTACGCGACGATCTTCGCCACGCGAAACAAGGTCGCAACGGAACTGGGCGCCTACCAGACACTGGGCAGGATTCTGGAAGTGCTGATCCAGGCGATCCAGGCGCTGAGTCTGAAGGGCGACCATGAATCGGTTGATTTTCTCAATCGCAGGCGGCTGGAGTTGGCCTGGGGCAGGGAATACACGATCCGGCATGCCACGCAAAGCTACGACTGGTGGCTGCGACAGGTGATGGATTACGTATCAGGCCTGACCGACAACTATGCCCGGCAACTTTCACGCGAAATCGCGGGGGTGTAGATCGCAGGCAACGGCATGCCGTCGGGGATCAGTCGCCATCGGGTCCCTTCGAGCCATCATCGGACCCGCCGACCGATTGACCCTCGTCGCTGGAGACGGGCGTTGCCGCGGCCTGGGCGGTGCCATCGAGCATCGCGATGATGGCCTCGACCGCCAGGGAGGTGTCGCGTAACCGGACCCTGCCATCTTCTAACACGTCCGCCAGGCCGATCGATTCCAGCGCCAGGAGCGCTGCCTTCTGTTCGGCTTCTTTCTTCGTCGGCGCCCAGGCCGAATCGAAGCGTCGGCCGCGTATCTCGACGCAGACCTCGAAACATTTGGCATGGTCCGGTCCTTTTTCGTCAAGGAGCACGTAGACCGGGTTGGCCGGCAGGTGCTTCTGGGCGAACTGCTGCAGGACGCTCTTAAAATTTTGCTGGTGAACCGAATCGACCGATTCGAGGATGTACGGCTGGACGTGGGTCAGGATGAACTCCCGCGCGGCGTCCATGCCGCCATCGAGGTAGATCGCGGCGATCGTGGCCTCGAAAACCGCCGCAGCGATACTCGGCGGCAGATTCGGACGATTGATCATGCCCTTGCCCAAATTAAGGAGGCTGACCATCTCCAGGTCTTCGGTAATCCGGGCGCAGGTTTTCCTGCTGACGACATTGCTCTTGATTTTGGTCAGTTCGCCTTCAAGAAAGGTCGGATAGTTGCGGAACAGATATTCCGAAACGATCATGCCAAGAATCGCATCGCCCAGGAACTCCATCCGTTCGTTGGACTCAAGCCGGGTATCGGCACTGGATGCATGAGTGAGCGCCTCGGTCAGAATTGACTCGTCTTTGAAGTGGTATCCTGTAATTTGGGCGACTTTATCCCGCATGAGCACTCACTGGGCGAACCCGCCACTGAAAAGAAAGCCTCACCGAGCGATGGCCTTGCAGCACCTCAGGAGTATAGGATTCGCCGATTCAACACCCCACCCCGGGGTCCGGACCCGCATGGCCGACCATGGCGAGGCTTCGGGCGGACCCCACGCGGACATGAGTATCTGGATGATGAACAAACCTGTCAAGCATTCAAGACCGTTTTTTCCCCTGCTGCTGATCGCTGTCCTGCTGGCCTGCGGCGCGGCCCCGGCGTTTGCCGCCCAGACCGCCAAGGATGTCAAGAAGCCCGTTGCGGCACGCGTTTCGGCCGATGATGAGGCCCGCCGCCTGAACATCATGGACATCGATGAGGTCCGGATCGGCATGCGCGGCTATGGCCTGACGGTCTTCAACGGCGCGAAGATCGAGCCGTTTGAACTGGAGGTCATCTCGGTGAACCGCCAGCAGGCTCCCGGACGCGCATCGTTCTGGATCGTCTCGGACGATCCACGGCTGGAGCTCAGCGGTCCGGTGATGGGCATGAGCGGCTCGCCGATATACCTATGGGAGAAGGGCGAGGAGAAGGAGCTTGGTGAGGGCGGACGGCTGGCCGGTGCCTTTGCCTTCGGCTACATGGGGGTTCGCCGGTGCTACGCCGGGATCACACCCATCGCAGAGATGCTTCGGGCGGCCGATCGCACGCCTCGTCTGGCCGACCTTGAAAATCGACGGCCCGTCCTGACCGGACGCCCCGACCCGCGGCCGGCGATCCAACTGATGATCGATACCGCCCAACGTCAGACCGGCAATGTCCAACCGTGGCGCGCCAATTCGTTGATCGAAGCTCTGGATCAGGCGATGGGATCGATCGATTCGCCGACTCGACGTGATCCGCTTCCCGCTCCTCCGGCGGGACTGGCCGGGCAGGACGGCCATGTTCAGCGCCTGATGATGCCCGTGGCGTTCGAAAACGCCGAAATCGCCCGGATGTTCGCGCCGCTGCTGGAACCACATGGGCTGATGGCTGTCTCGGGGGCCGGAGCCACCACCGGTTTGCCGCCGCTGGATATCGATCCGGATTCGATCAAGCTCGAGCCGGGAAGCATGGTCACGATTCCCTTCGCGTTCGGCGATCTGAGCCTGGCGGCTTCCGGAACCGTCACTCACATCATGCCTGATGGCCGGGTGCTGGCGTTCGGCCATGGCATGGATGGGATCGGCGATACCGAAATGCCGATGAGCACCGGCTTTGTCCATTTCATCGTGCCCCGGTACCAGGGAAGCTTCAAGCTTTCCGGCTCCGCTCAGATGCAAGGGGCCATTCTTCGGGATGAGAGCACCGCGGTGATCGGCAAGCCCGGCCTGAATCTCAAGACTTCCCCGCTGGAGGTCGAAGTCCATATCCCCGGCCAGCCGGTTCGGACGTTCAACTATCAGATGCTCCGCAATCCCAATTTCATCGGGCAGATGCTCGGCCTTCTGGTCGTTCGCTCGGCCATCAGTGAGCAAGGCTTCCCGGAAGAGAACACCGTCCGACTTCGCGGAACGCTTGAATTCGAGGGGGACGAGAAAGTCGAGATCGATACCACCACGGCGGATGCCTCGCCCATGGCATTGATGATGGCCATTGCGCCTTTTGTCAATTCGCTGGCCAACAATCCGTTCGATCAGCGTCTACTGACCGGCGCCAAGCTCCGGGTCGATGTCGAGCCGGAGATCCGATACGCGGCGATCATCGGCGCGCGGGTCGATCGGCGAGTGGTTGCGCCCGGCGAGAATCTGGTGGTTCGTGTCGGCCTGCGTCCATTCAGAGCCGAAACCATCTACCGCAACCTCGAGATTCCCATTCCCCAGGACCTTTCTGAAGGCAGCCACACGCTCGTTCTGGCCTCCGGCGAAAGCTACCTGCGGCGCTGGCAACAGTTGAATCCGCACCGGTCGCTCATCCGCGACAGCGCGGACCTGCTGGATGTGATCCGCAATATCACCCGTGTCCGGGATGATGAGCTGATCGCCCTTCTGCCCCACGGCCCGATGGGCGTTGCGGTGGACCGCACGGAACTGCCCAATCTGCCCGGCAGCCGCGCGGCGATGCTGGCCCCGCCCTCACCCGAACGCACCGTCCGGGCTTTCCGGCGGAGCAGTGAAACCGTATTTCCCATGCCGTTCATGGTGTCCGGCTCGGTCGAGGTCAGCTTTACGGTTTCCCGCGACGCGCCGCCGTACTAGAGGCCCTGGGCCACAAGCCTGAGCACCTTCGACCATGAACCAATCTCCTGATCGCGCATCGGCCTGAATCAGGAGTTCGACCCCGCAAACCCCATTCCCCGTAGTACTGGAACCGTCTCATGAATTCGTCTTCGCAGTCATTCCGGCCCCTGAATTCACTCGCCAGCGCCCTGGCCGTCGGCATTTCAACGCTGGCGATCGCCGCGTCTTCCCTGGCGGTTCAGCCCCAGACATGGCAGCATCAGACGCCGGCCGACTTCAACCAGGGAAAGCTGGACAATGCCGTGGTCACCAGTTTCGGTGACCTCAAGCCGGCAACGCAGTCCCGGGATATCGGCAAGCTGGAGGATGATCTGACGGTCATCCATGCCATTTACGCTCTTGAAGATGACCTTTACATCGCCGCCGGGCCGAGAACGACGCTGCTCAAACGCGACGGCGACGAAATCGAAAAGATTCTCAGCCTCGAAGGCGAGCAGATTTTCTGGCTGGGTGAGTGGGAAGGACGACCGCTGGTGGCGGTGAGCGGCGAAGAGACCAGCCGGCTCGCGGTGCTTGATGGCGAAGAACTGGACACGCTGATGCCACTGCCCGAGGATGTCCGCTATATCTGGGACGTGATCACCGTCGGGCGGATCATCTACGTGGCCACCGGCACCGAAGGCCGCGTGCTCCGGCTCAACCCGGCCGCGCGGCGAGATGCCGATCGCATCAAGGTTGTTCTTGATGCCCCGCAATCCAACATTCTTCGCCTGGCCAAGGATGCCAACGGCCGACTCTATGCCGGCACCGACACCGATGGCCTGGTTTACCGCATCAGCCTTGAAGATGTGGACAACCCCAGCGTATTCGTCATGCTGGATGCCAACGAACCGGAGATCGGCTCGCTGATCGCCATGCCCGATGGCACGATCTATGTCGGCACGGCCGATGCCTCGCAAGCCCGACCGGGCAGCATGCTTCGCCCCCGCGAGGGCGATGAAGGCCGCGCAGAGACACTGCCCGCCACGCCTGATGCCCCCCCTCCCGCACCGGAACCCATCGACGCCCCGGATCAGCCCGAGGCCGAGCGGCCCGTCGAACCCGCGCCCGAAAACGCCCAGGATTCGGCAGCTCCGGAAGCCCCCGACCACCCGACCAACGACCAGGAGCAGGCAGCGCCATCCGAACCGGAAGCTGACGGCCAACCCGACGACGCCCCGGCCAACGGCGCCGATGAACCGGCAACTGAGAATCAGTCCTGGGGGCGCCTCGGTGCCCAGGGGCACCTATCGCCGCGGGATATGACGCTCCAGCAGTTGACCACCGCGCTGAACGCCGCCGAAGGTCGCGCAGCCCCAACGCCCGAGCAGCGGGATGCCCTGCGCCAGGAGATTCGCCGCCGACTCGAACAGGCCCGGGGCACCGGCGCGGTCATCACTCCCGCCCAACAACCGGGCCAGCCCGCCGCGGCACGACCGCCTTCCACGCCCACACGCCCAACCGCCGCGCAGCCCCAGCGCCCCTCGACCCAGGGCAACGCCATCTATCGAATCAGCCCCGAAGGCTTCGTCACCGAGATGTTCCGCGACTCGGTCATGATCCTGAACATGATGCCCCATGATGGCCACCTCATCGTCGCCACCGGTAATGATGGCAGGCTGTTTCGCATCAACCGCGATGAAGAGGAATACACCACGCTGATCAGCCTGACCTCCCAGCAGATTCAGTCCGTCGCACAGGGCACACGCGATGGCAAGCCGATTCTGCTGCTGGGCGCCAGCAACCCTGCCAGGCTTGTGGAACTGGATCAGAACCCGGCCGAGCGCGGCCAGTTCACCAGCCAGGTGCTGGATGCCTCGCAGATCAGCCTCTGGGGTGTGCTTCAGCTTGGCGGGCGCATTCCCGAGGGAACCGTGATTGAAGTTCGAGCCCGCAGCGGCAATGTCTCTGATCCGGCACTGGGCACCTGGGCCGACTGGACACGTCCGATCGCCTTGGCGCCGAATCCCGATGCCGATCCGCTGGCCCCGCGAGAGGTCCGCTTTCCAGGGGATGAACTTCCCCCAGCGCGGTATTTCCAGTACCGGCTCGACCTGACCAGCAACGACCGCATCAGCCCCGCGGTGCAGTCGGTGACGATGAATTACATCGTGCCCAACATGCGGCCGAAGGTCGCCTCGATCAAAGCCGAATACCCCGCCCCGCAGCGTCCCGGCCAGCAGCGACCGGGCCAGGCACCGGCATCGCCCACCGAGCCGACCCAGACGCTTCGCGTGCAATGGCAGGCCTCGGACCCGAACGGCGATCGACTGGTCTACACCCTCCAGCACCAGGTCTCTGGCAGTACGCGCTGGCTGACACTGGCTGAAAACATCACCGACACCAACTTCAACTGGGACACCCGCCGGGTTCCCGACGGCCGCTACCGGTTGCGGATCACCGCCAGCGACAGCCCGGACAACCCCCCGGGCATGGAACTGACCGCCAGCCGGATCAGCGAAGTTGTCGTGGTGGACAACACCCCGCCAACCATCGAGCGTCCGGAAGTGCGCATCACGCCACCGTCGGTGACCATGCGGGTCCGCGTGAGCGATGAACTCTCCGGACCCAAGGCGTTCCATTACAGCCTCAACGACAGCGACACCTGGATCCCCGCGTTGCCCGAAGACCTGATCTTCGATTCGACAACCGAGACGGTGATCGTTACCATTCCCGATCTTTCGCCCGGCCCGCATGTGGTGACCTTGCGGGCGGCCGATGGACAGGGCAACACGACCTTCCGGGCGGTGAATATCACGATGCCGGCCACCGGCAAGTGA
>JAFIFY010000098.1 GCA_020831765.1 Phycisphaeraceae bacterium
GTCACCACCGACATCGTCATGGCCGGCGATTCGGGCATCCATGTCAGCAATGCGACCAGCTCGCTCACACTGACCGGCTCGATCTCCGGAACGGGCGCGATGGTCCGGTCGGGCGGCGGCGAACTGATCCTCACCGGTAACAACGCCGCCTACACCGGCGGCACCATCATTGACAACGGCGTGACCACCGTCATGTCCGGCTCCGCTTTGGGTACCGGCGCGATCGTGTTCAACGAACCGAGCAACAATCGGGGAATTAACCTGCTCAACGCGGCCCAGACGGTGGCGGGTCTCTCGGGACAGGTCAGCTTCGGCGGCAGCGCGATCATCAACCTCGGCACCGGACACCAGTTCACGGTCGAGCAGGCCGGAACTTCCACCTTCGGCGGCTCGATCACCGGCGCGGGCACCCTGATCATGGACGGCCCCGGCACGCTGACGCTCAGTGGCACCAACAGCCACACCGGCGGAACGGTCGTCTCTGATGGCACACTGGAGCTTTCCGGCTCGCTGGCGCGGAGCAACATCACCGTCGATGGCGGCACGTTCGAGGGCGGCAGCGGTGAGATCGCCTTCGGCCTCGGTACATCGCCCGACCTGATCACACTGCTCGATGGCATCCTGGATGTCTCAGCGCTGACCGTCAACTTCTTCGGTTCGGCTTCGCTGTCCGAGTATGTCCTGGTCGATTACTCGGCCGGTGGAAGCTTCCTCACCGCCTCCAACAGCCTGACCGATGACACGTTCTTCAACGCCCTGAACATCCCGACCGGCTATTCGTTCCTGAACGACACCACCAGCCAGCAGGTGCTTCTGGTCAGCGGCGCGCCGGCCCTGCCAGGCGACTTCAACCTGGATGGCAACGTCGATGATCAGGATATCGACCTGCTCTTTGACGTTCTGGGCACAACGGTTCCTCCAACCGATCCGATCTTCGATCTGACCGGGGACAACCTGGTGGACCAGGATGACCTCGATGAACTGGTGCTCAACATCCTGGGCACGTTCTTTGGCGATGCGATCCTGGATGGTCAGGTTGATGACCTGGACCTGGCCGCGCTTCAGGCCAACCTTGGAAGCGCTGCGGGCTGGGCCTCGGGCAACTTCAACGGTGATGGCCGCGTGGGCCTCCGTGATGGCTTCATCCTGTTTGAGAACTATGGAAGCGGCGTTGCCGTCACGGCGGTGCCGGAACCGGCGAGCGTGGCCCTGCTGGGCCTCGGGGCGTTGGGCCTGCTGGCTCGACGGCGCTCGGCCCGCTGAGACTGGAGCCGCAACTCGATATTCGGAAGTGTCGGCTTAGCGGCCGACACTTTCCTTCCAGACATGCGAGCCGGCGTAGCCCCGGTTCAACGGAATGCGGCCCGGAGGAGGGCTGATCTCCGAAGCACGGAGTCGCTGCGGATTCATGGCCACGGGTGGGCAATCCGAACGGAGACGACACAATGAAGACCAAGACGGTTTACTGCAATCCCAACGTAATTCGTTCCAATCGTATCGGTTTCACGCTCATCGAGCTGCTGGTGGTGATCAGCATCATCGCCCTGCTGATCGGGATTCTGCTCCCGGCACTTGGGGGCGCCCGCGATTCAGCGCGTGCGGTGCGCAGCATGAGCAACATCCGCCAATGGAACCTGGGCATCCAGACCTGGGCGACGGAGAACAACGGCCTGTTGCCCTGGGATGGCGAGGATCGGCCCGACAACGCACCTTCGGGACAGCCGGCGCGGTCGAACCATGGTGTGACGATGCGGGTGCCGTTCTGGTACGCCAACGCCGCGCCCCAGATGGTGGGTGAAACCGCGTTCATGGATGGCCCGGAAAAGGCGATCCTGCCTCCCAACAACTCGATCTACGTCGATCCGGCGGCCCAGGTGCCTTCGCATTTCCCAAACTCCGGTGGCGCCGATCATCAGTATTTCGCCAATGTTCCACTTCCGGGAGGCGGCACCAGAAGAGTCGAGTTCTTTTTCTGCTACGTCATGAACTCCGCGCTGGTGGGACGAAACGTTCCGGATAACCAGTATCGCGGGGCATATCACGAGGGACTTCGAGTTGCCCGGCAGGACGACATCCAAAGAGCCAGTTCCACGGTCCTGATGCTGGAAAAACGAACCGTGCGTGAAGAGATCATCGATTATGTGGGCCCATTCAATGGGTATCTGTCCCGTGATCTGGCCCGCGTCAAAGGCGACTGGCAACGGTTCACCGCAAGGCATCGCGGCGGCGGACACCTTTCGTTTGCCGATGGCCATGTTCAGCGCCGCGACTTTGTCGATGTCACCACGCCAGCCTCTGGCGTGCGGAATGAAAATACCCGGATCACCCGTCCCGATCTGATGAACCGCCCGGACCTCATCTGGTCGCCGTACGAGTTCCAGTAAACCCCTCCCGGTCCAATTGACTCCGGTCGCATCAGCCCCGCGAACCAGCCCTGGCCGATAGCTCGATCAATCGCGCGACACGGATCACTTCCGCCACCGACCACGCCTGAGCCGGACAACCGACCGGCCGATGAGGCGGCGCGGCCTCGTGGATCTCGTGCATCTGACCCACACCACGACCTTCCATGAAACTCAGCAGACCGCTGATCGCCTCGAACGCCTCGGCGCGGCTAGCGGCATCGAAGCCCCCGCAACGCAACACCGCCTCGGCATACGGGCCAATCAGCCAGGGCCAGATCGTCCCCTGGTGATACGCCTCGTCCCGCTGATATCCATCGCCGGCGTAGTGGGCGTGGTAACGGGTATCGTCAACCGGCAGCGTGCGCAGGCCCAATGGCGTCAACAGATGGTCACCGACCATTTCCACAATGTCCTTACGCATTTCCAGTGAAAGCGGTGAATCCTCGAACGCCGCGGCGAAAATCTGATTCGGCCGCAAGCTCTCATCGATCCGCCACCGGCCCTGATCATCCCGGTACACCGTATCGTTGAGGCAGCCCCGCCGCTCGTTCCAGAACACCCGCACGAACGACTCGGCCACCTTCGCCGCCAGATCGCGGAACATCGCCGCGCCCTTCCAGTCCAGCTCTTCGGTATGCCTGGCCATGCCCACCAGCGCGTGATACCACAGCGCATTGATCTCAACCGCCTTGCCGTGACGCGGTGTGAAGATGCGGCCGTTACACTTGGCATCCATCCACGTCAACTGCGTGCCGGCGTTGCCCGCCACGATCAGACCGTCCTCATCGGCCCCGATCGGGCCATCGGTCCCCCGCAGATACGCAAGAAGCACCGTCTTGCACGATTCAGCCAGTTCGCTTCGCCAGGCCTTCTCATCGCCGCCCGCTTCCATGTATCGCATCGCCGCGATCACAAACCAGAGGCTCCCATCCACCGTGTTGTAGTGGGCGCGCTGATCGTCGTAATCATCAAAACGATTGGGCACCAGGCCCCGTCGGATCGCATGGGAGAACGCCAAGAGCGTCTTAAGCGCCTCTTCCATCCGCCCGGTCTCCAGCAGCAGCCCGGGCAGGGAGATGAACGTATCCCTGCCCCAGTCGGCGAACCACGGATAGCCCGCCAGAATGGTCGAAAGCTTCTGCCCGCGGATCGTCCGATCCACCACAAAATCATCCGAGGCGATGGCAAGCTGGCGTCTCTGGGCATCGGAGAGGATGCGGTTACCGCTGATCGGTACTCGGTCCAACGCTTCGATCATCGGAGTCAACGACCGCCGGCGAGGCTCGAGGTCATGCTCATCGCACACATCCTGGGCATGAATACCAAAGTGGATCGCCACGCCGGCTTCCTCCCCGGCGATATCCCATTCAAACCATCCGGGCAGAAAGAGGTCTTCCCGGGCATCGCCGCCCCGCTCTTCCTCGATGCGATAGAAGACGTCGTACCACCATTCGTCGGACCGGACGAAGCGGCTGTCGGGCGCCCGGAAAAACACCTGCCGCTGATCGCCACGCACCGCCACCAGGTCGCCGTCATCGGCCACACTGAATCCCGGGTTGGTCCAGTGACGCCGGATGCCGTGAAAATCCCGCAGCGTCAGCATGGGCGAGACAAAGAGCCTTGCGTTGCGATGGTCATCCTCCAGGCCGGCTACCCGATATCGGACGGTCGCCGCCGGCCGCTTCCAGGCCAGGCTGAGCGTTCGCTCGAACTCGATCGGTCCCCACCGATACAGCCAGCGAACCTCGAGTCCCTTCTGGAACTGGACCAGCCGGATATCGCCTCGGGGCGAATAATGATCGCCGCCGGAAGGATCGCGGAAGTGAAAGGCGCTGAACTCAAGCACCTGATCACCCTCCCCCCCGGGCGCGGCGGGATCGCAAAACACCAGCCGCTCGAAGAACTGATTCACGGCCATGATCCGCCCCACCGGCGGATGCGTCGCCGCGACCAGCAGCCCGTGGTATCGCCGGGCGTTGATCCCGGGCACCGTCCCCATGGCAAAGGAACCCTCACCATTGGTCAGCAGCCATTCCCGGTCAAACATGGCCGGCGACTGCTCGGGCCGGAACTCGAGGTCGAATTGGTGGGTCATCCACGCATCAGGTTGAGAGTCTTTCATCACCCCGGCATTGCTCTGAGCGGAAGGCGAAGTGTTGTGGTGCATGGGAACCCCTGATGGTACATCGGTAAGGCTGGAATTCATGAGCATCCTACCCCCAATCGCGTGTTGATTCCCGGAATGCCAGGGCTCGCCGGCCCGGTGAACGGGTGAATCCGGCGGGCGAAGCGCGGCGGGCGCTCGACCCGAACCTTCGTCCATAAGCGGTATCGGGTGCAATCGCTCCGCAAGTTGATTGCTTGGCCACCGCGGCCAGCGCGATCGGCGGTTCCCGCCCGATCGCTGAGCGTTCGAGCGTCAGCCGGACCGCTGGTCCAGCGCCTCGATGGCAGGCTTGGGAGGACGGGCAGGATGGCTTACACTGTCGGAGCGATGCCTAATCGGCGAACGAATCCCGCTTCTCCAGCCCGCCCGCGACCACGCGCTCGCAGGCGTGAACCGGAGTGGGCCGAGGCGACCACGGCCGAACTGCTGCGGTATCGTCTGTGCGATCTGAAGCTGAAGGTTGAAGGCTCGGCCGTCGAGCCGATGGTCGAACGTCTTCACGAAGAACTCGCCGAGCGAGGCATTCAACTGCGCCCGCAGGTCTGGTTTTCCAGTGAATGGTTCGCGCCCGACGGCATCCCCGGCATCGCCATCCCCTTCTATCTCGCTCATCCCCGACTGATGCGCCTCGAGAAGAGAATGATGTTTCAGGTCGAGGGCGGAACGCGTGACCAGTGCCTGGCCATCCTCCGTCACGAAGCCGGCCACGCGGTGGACAATGCGTTTCGGCTGCATCGCCGCAAGATCTGGCGGCAGACGTTCGGTTCATTTCGCGTGAAGTATCCGGATTTCTACCAGCCCCGTCCCACCAGCCGTGATTATGTGCTTCATCTTCCCGGCTGGTATGCCCAGGCTCATCCGGCCGAGGACTTCGCCGAGACGTTCGCCGTGTGGCTGACGCCTCGCTCGCGCTGGAAATCCCGCTATGCCGGGTGGGGTGCGATGCGCAAGCTTCTGGTGGTCGATGAATTGATGGCCTCGATCGCCCACACGCGGCCGCCGGTGCTCACGCGCAAGCGTGTTGAACCGCTGGCCGATATCCGCATGACGCTGGCCAGGTATTATGAAGAACGGCGGAGCCGCTATGTCGATGGCCGGCCTGAGTTTTACGATCGCGATCTGCTCCATGTCTTCAGCGAGCCCAAGGCGCACAACCGGAGCATCACCGCCGTGCAATTCCTCCGCCGCCATCGCGCTTCGATCCGCGAGATCGTGTCCCATTGGACCAACCTTCACCCCTACACCATCGATCAACTCCTCGGTGACCTGATCGACCGCTGCCAGCAGCTCAAGCTCCGCGCCGTCGGCCCCACCCATCGACTGAAAACCGAGACTATGATGATGCTTACCGTGCAGACCCTCAATTTCACGCGCGGTCGCCGCCGCTGGATACCCGTATGAGGCCAAGTCGAATCGTCGTCATGATGCACCAGGACCTGGTGCCTCCCGAGAACTTTGAAGACCTGAGCGATCAGGACCTCCTGCATTGCAAGACCGAATACGATGTACTGGCCACCTTGAACAACCTCGGCCATGAGGTCCGGCCCCTGGGCGTTTACAGCGACCTGGGCGTAATCCGCGATACGCTGACCGAGTTCAAGCCCAAGATCGTCTTCAATCTGCTCGAAGAGTTCCACGGCGAATCGCTGTTCGATCAGCACGTGGTCAGCTATCTGGAGTTGCTCAGGCAGCCCTATACCGGGTGCAATCCCCGTGGGCTGACGCTGGCCCATGACAAGGCGCTTTCCAAGAAGATCTGCGCGTATCACCGCATCACCGTGCCCACCTTCGCCGTCTTTCCGCGCGGCCGCAAGGCGCGTAAACCCAAATCACTGGATTTTCCGCTGATCGTCAAGTCCCTGACGCTCGAAGGCTCGATCGGTATCGCCCAGTCATCGGTCGTGTACGATGAAAAACCGCTCCAGGAACGGGTCGAGTTCGTCCACGAGCAGATCGGCACCGATGCCATCGCCGAACAGTTCATCGAGGGCCGGGAGCTTTACGTCGGGGTGCTGGGCAATCGGCGATTGCGGACCTTCCCGGTCTGGGAACTGGTCTTCAACAGCAAGCCCAGCAAGACCAACTTCATCGCCACGGGAAAGATCAAGTGGGACATGTCCTATCGGCGCCGACTGGGCGTGGATACCCGCCGCGCCAGCGACCTGACCGATGAGCAGGAGCGGAAAATTCGCCAGGAAGCCAAACGCATCTGCCGGACGCTGGATATCACCGGCTATGCGCGGCTCGATTTCCGCCTGACCGAGGCCGGCAAGCTGTACCTGCTGGAGGCCAATCCCAATCCTGATCTTTCCTACGGTGAGGATTTCGCCGAGTCGGCCGAGGTGGATGGCCTCAAGTACCCCGAGCTGCTGGAACGGATCATCAAACTCGGTCTGTCCCACGCCAAGGGCAAGGGTTGATCGGACCGCAAGCGTTGGCGGCGCGCCGAAGATGAATCCGCCAGGCATCGGTTCATCGCGGCCCGACGATCCCGGACGACGTCCGTTCGGTTAGACTGCGACCATGAAGACGATTCGCTCGACAACGATTCTATGTGTGCGCAAGGGTGAACAGGTGGCGATCGGCGGCGATGGACAGGTCACGATGCAGGTGACCGTGGCCAAGCACGATGCGGTCAAGGTTCGCAAGCTCGAGGGCTTTGGCGCCGGCAAGGCCGGCGTGCTGGTGGGCTTCGCCGGCGCGGCGGCCGATGCGTTTTCACTTCTTGAGCGCTTCGAGGAGAAGCTCAAGGTCTCCCCGGAGAACATCAAGAAGGCCGCGGTCGAGCTGGCCAAGCTGTGGCGGACCGACCGGATGCTTCGCCGCCTGGAAAGCCTGATCATCGTGGCCGATCGATCGACGACGCTGATCATCTCGGGTACGGGCGATGTGATCGAGCCGCACGAGGGCGTGGCCGGCATCGGCTCGGGCGGCAACTTCGCCACCGCCGCCGCGCGGGCCCTGCTTGCCCATTCCGACCTCTCCCCCGCCGCGATCGTCAAGAGCGCCATGGGCATCGCCGCGGAACTGTGCATCTACACCAACGACCGGCTGACGATGCTCGAACTGTAGTCCCCCGCCCGCGAGCCTACCGCCCCGAATCGCCGCGCTCGGTCCCCTCCCGGCCGGTATCCTGATCCAGCCCGTGTGGGGAGATCGCGGGCAGAACGATGGTGAAATCGCTGCCGCGCCCCAGCTCGCTGAACACTTCCAGACGGCCTCCGTGCTCCTCGACGATTCGCCGGGCGATGGGCAGCCCAAGCCCCGTCCCGCCCTTGAGCGTCGAGTAGTACGGCTGAAAGATGCTTCCAAGAACATCCGGGGCGATTCCCGGGCCGGTATCGATCACGTGAATCAGTAACTGCTCCTCAGCGCTCTGCTTCCTGCGTCCGGATTGCGGGGCGATTCCCTTGCGTTCGGTGCGGATGATCAGTTCATCGCCGCCCCCGTGCGGCTTGCCGGCTTTGCGTGCCTGTTCGGTGGCCCGCACCGCGTTGATCATGAGGTTGAGCACCGCCTGTTTGATGAGGTCCGGGTCGATCTGGGCATCGGGCGGCCGGGCCGCGAGCTGAAGCCGCAGGTGCAGGCCGGACAACTCCGCCTGCGGCGCGAAAAAATCGCCCAGTTCACTGATCAGTTCGTTGAGGTCGGTCGATTGGATCGAGAGCTTGATGCGGCCGGCGAAGCTGAGAAAGTCTTCCAGGATCGATCGTAGGCGGCCCGCCTCGCGGCCGAGACTGGCCACCCGCCTCTGAATGCGGTCCAGCCTGTCGGTGGTCCGCCAATCCTCGTCCCCGGGTTCAAGATTGCGATGAAGGTCGCGAAGGTCTTCCTGAAGAAGCTGCAAATTGAGGTTGACGGTCGAGAGCGGGTTCTTGATCTCGTGGGCCAGGCCGCCGGTCATCGCCGTCAGGTCCGCGATGCGTTCATCGCTCCGCCGCCGCTCCTCCTGGCGCTGCACGCGACGGGCGGTCAGCCATATCGCCGCGGCGACCACCGCGATAAGCACCAGCAGAAGACCGACAACATGGGTGAACGTCATGGATACGATCCGGGAGTTGAAGACCAATGTAACCAATCCCGGCACCCAAGCCCTCGAGCCCGCGGATCGATCGACCGGCGCGTCGGGAGTTCACCGGCCGGGTCCAAGGCCCAGCGCCCGCCGTCGGTGATGAGGCGTACGGTAAACTGATCCACCATGCTGGCCGGGCCAGCGCCGGGTCTTTTTCCAGAGGGATCGACTCAGGACCATGAATACAGCATCACCCCACCGCTTGGCGAATCCTTTTCGCCCTCGCCTTCTGACCCGGGTCGTCCTCCTGCTCATTGGCCTGGCATGGGTCGCGGCCAGCGGCCATGCCCCGTCCAGCGCCCAGGCACAGGCTTCCCCGGCACAGCCTGCCCCGGCCCTCGCGCTCCAGCCGCCCGGCAACGCAAACCCGTTTCAGCCCGCGGCATCGGCCCCGGCTTCGAACGAAGACACCCCGGATGACGAAGCGGCGCCACCGGAAGTTGATGAGGACGATGCCCGCCTCGAAAGGCTTCTGGATGAACATCAGATCGTCGGCGAGGATGATGAACTGGGCCGCGGCCTTCATCGTGCCGCGGTCGGGATGAACCAGCGGATCGAGTTCTTCCGTCGCATGATCACCGGCGATCAGGAGGAAGTGGACCGGCTGCGCCTCGAAGGCGACCCCGAAGCCATGACACGCGGACGGGCGGACCTGATCGCGTATCGATCGCTGGTTGAATCGGCGCGGGAGGAACTCGACCGGGCCGACCGGGTCGCCAAGCTCCGGCTATCCACCGCGCCGCGGGCCATCGCCGACCTGCCGGCCGATAGCCTGGCCCTGCGCCAGGAGCAGGCGCGCTTGCTCGAGTTGATGTACGCCCTGGACCTTCGACTGGCCGAGGAGGTCCAATCGCTGGACCTGATCCGCACCGAGTATCAGCAATCGATCCAACGCGCCGAGGCCGGCGGACTGACGCGCGATATCGGCGATCTGCTCCGCGCTCAACGCGCCCAGTTGCCCGATGCCCGGGTTATGCGTCAGCAATTGCGCGACACCCGTCGCCAGATCAGCGAGCTGGGCATTCAGCGCCTGGATATCGACCGCCGATTCCGCGAGTTGCCCCGCCAGCGGGAAGTCCTGGCCGATCAGCTCGAGCGTATGGACCATGCGGCGTTGAACCTCGATGCCGGAGAGGTCGAGCAACTGGTCGATGAGGTTCGCAGGCGGCGGCGGGCCACCATCGCCGCGCTTCGACCCCTGCTTCACCTGGCCACCGAATTGCTCCAGTCCATCGAACTGGCCCGGCAAGCCACCCATGAAGTGTCCGAATCGTATCGCCAGTTCATTGATGAGCGGGTGCTGTGGATTCGCAGTGGGCCGGCGATCGATGGGCGGTTCTTCCGCCAGCTCGCCGAGGCGACCGCGTTTCTGGTGATGCCGGATCAGTGGATCGCGGTCGGGCGTGACATTTATGACGATTGGCGTCGAAGCCCGGGCATCTGGATCATGCTCGTCGCCGCCGCCGCACTCCTGCTGGTCGCCCGATACTGGGCACAGCGGAAGCTTCGACGCCTCGGCGAGATGAGCGCATCCGAGCGTGGCCAGTCGTACTTCCTCCCGATGCGCGTGCTCGGCCTGACGGCGCTGGTGGCGATGGGGTATGCGGCTTTCCCGCTGCTGCTGGGGCTGCGGATGCGCGACATCGGCACGCCCGACACGATCAGCTCGGCCTTGGGCTATGCGCTGGTGATCTTCGGGGTGCTGCTGGCTACGCTCAAGTTCTTTCTGGAAGCGTGCGCTGAGCGCGGCCTGGGTCATCATCATTTCGGCTGGCCTCGCGAACCGCGCGAAGCGGTCAGCCGCAACCTTCGCTGGCTGATCTGGATCATGGCGCCGGGCATCGGGATCGCCGCGTTTCTGGTCGGTGTCGAGGATCAGGCCCATCGCCACAGCCTGGGTCGCCTGGCCATCATGACCGTGATGGGCGCGATGAGCATCTTCGCCTGGCGCCTGCTGCGCGGCGACGGCCCCATCATGGCCACCGTCAACCGCGCCAACCCCAACAACGTCATCGCCCGGACCCACTGGTTCTGGTTTCCCGCGAGCCTGGTCGTTCCCTGGGCCGTCGTTGTCTTCTCCGCCCTGGGTTATTCCTACACCGCATCGCAACTGGGCGGCCGCATGCTGCAAACCGTCTGGATGCTGCTGGCGTTGCTGCTGGTCCGGGCCTTGATCACCCGCTGGCTGCAGATCACCCAGTGGAAACTGCTGGTGGAGGAAACGCGACGCAAGCGCGAAGAGGAAGCCGCCCGCGCCGATGCAGCGCAGACCGCCTCCGACGGTGAAGGCCCCATCCTCACCACCGAAGCGCCGGCGCTGGATGCGGCCAGGATCAATGAGCAAAGCCAAGCGCTGGTCCGCACCGCGATCGTCACCGCGGTCGCGCTGGCGCTCTGGTGGATATGGGCCGGCATGTTTCCCGCCCTGGCCCACGTGGCCAACATCCAGCTCTGGACTTACACGGGCACCATCGACGGTCAGCCCGCCGCGCTGCCCATCACCCTGGTCAACCTCATCTGGGCCATGGTGCTGGTGGCCATCACGGTTCTGGTGGCGCGCAATGTGCCGGGCATCCTTGAGATCCTGGTCAGCCAGGCCGGCATGACTCCCGGCAGCAAGTATGCCCTGAGCACGGTCTGTCGATACATCATCACCGCCGTCGGCCTGGTCATGGCGTTCAACGTCATCGGCGTGGGCTGGACCAATGTCCAATGGCTCGTGGCGGCGCTGAGCCTTGGCGTGGGCTTCGGCCTTCAGGAGATCGTGGCCAACTTCGTCTCAGGCCTGATCCTGCTCTTTGAACGGCCCATCCGCGTCGGCGATGTGGTTCAGGTGGGCGATGCCGTGGGCACGGTCAGCAAGATACGCATCCGGGCCACCACCATCGTCACCTGGGACCGACACGAACTGCTCGTGCCCAACAAGGAGTTCATCACCGGCCGGGTCACCAACTGGACCCTCTCGGACCAGGTCGGCCGGCTGCTCTTGAAGATCGGCATCGCCTATGGCTCGAATGTCGAGAAGGCCGAGGAAATCCTGCTTCGCGTGGCCAAGGCCCACCCGCGAACGCTCCAGGAGCCCGGCCCCATGGCGCTGTTCCGGGGCTTCGGCGACAACTCGCTGGAGCTGGAGCTTCGCTTCTACGTCGATGGCATGGACGGCCGACTGTTGATCATGGATGAGGTTCTCCGGAACATCAACAAGGAATTCCAGGAAGCCGGCATCACCATCGCCTTCCCGCAGCGGGATATCCACATGGACACGCTCAAGCCGCTGGATATCCGCATGGTGCGCGATCAGGCGCGTAAGACCGGCCCCGCCGCGCCGAACGACAAGCCGAACGAATGATGTCCGCTCCCTGTTCACCGCATGCTCGATCGCCCGCCGGGCAAGGCCGGGTGTACCGGCCCCATGTTTCCCGATGGCTCCGAATCCCCAACCACCCAACTGAATCTCGAATCCGGACAGCGGCGACCCTATGCCCCCTTTCGCGTATTTCGCGTGTTTCGTCGTTCAAAAACTGCCTTGGCTCCGAACGTGCCACTGCTCGAAGGCTGGAGCGCAACCGGCCGGTCTTCAGGTGTGATCGAACCTCGATCGAGGGTGCGCATTGCCAAAAGGGATTCAACGACGAAACACGCGAAAACGGCGCCAGGCGGAGCATTCGTGCGTATTTCCTCGATCCGGGGTTGGTGGATCGAGGATCGCGGGGTATACTTTGTGCCTGTCGGGCCGACGGTCTTCAGGGCATTTCACGCCCGAACGCGGCCTGCGCTCACGGGGTTTGAATTTTGCGGATAGCGAGGAAAACATCCGGCCAGAGCGTTTCGCCCGCTTTTGCGCGGCGGGAACTGTCGCACGCTCCGCCTGATGATCCGGTCGAGCGCCACCTGTACGATCGGTATGGGCGGGTGATGGCGGAGGCCGTGACGCGGGAGCCGGGGATTCGGCTGCCGGGTATTGGCGTGATGCCCAACCACTGGCGCCTGGTGGTCTGGCCCGAGGCCGAAGGCCACGGCTCGACGGATGAGCCTCGAGCCGAGCTTGAACCCCATCGGCCGATCCCGGAGACGGGCCACGGAGCCGAAATCATGAAGATCAACTCCCGCCCCCTTTTCTGCCCCGGGAACAGGCTGGAGAACAAGCCTTTGGAGTTCATCTTTTGTGCCGACGGTCATTCACGGATTCGAAAGGTCAGTCAATGAAGCGGTATGTAGCGATCGTACTCTCTCTCCTCTTGACTGCTGGCGTGCTCGCTGGCGTGTTGGTGGTGGCGCATGGATCAGTACGCGAGGATATTCCCGACTGGCGCGTTGTCGGCGTCTATCGCTACGATGATTCGGCTGTGATTGTCGTAAATTCACGGGCCAGACTGGGACCAAGACGATGGCCCATTGCCTTCCAACTGAGATCGGTATACGTCGATGTCGACCAGGGACAGTGGCCGAGCGTGAGATTCCACCAGTGGGATGGTGACGTATCTATCCTCGGTATGTGGACATGTCCCCATGATCGATCGGTTGGTTTTGCCCTTCGTGTCAATGACTCCCTTGAGGATTTCGCCCGGATCGCTACGGTGGGTGTGTGGTTTGGCCTTTCTCACGACCCCGAGAGGTTGGAACGTGGTATATCGCAGGGAGGTTGGCTGGTGAGAACGGAGCCGGTAGAGTTAAGCGAAGTCGAGTGGGCACCAGCGCCGGACGATCCGGCCGCGAATCGGATGTTCGTGCATCCACGTTAGGTGGGATTGTAAACGATTTGCATTCCTACCCCGCTCTCCTGACGCGACGAAAAGTGTTTCGCTGGCCGCCCCTGCGCGGGCCGCGACAAGGCAAGGCGCCTCGCTGACGGGCATTAATGTCGGGGCATCAGTTGCCCAAGGGGATAGACGATGGTTACGCGATGGAGATTGTATCGGCCGGTGCTACAGTACGTGGTCGCTGCGTTGTCGTTGGTGATATTCTGGTTCCCCGAAGAAGTCAAAGCTGCGGCCATGATGGTAGCCAACGCGGACACTAGACGCATCGAGGCCGCTGCGCTGCTGGCTTTCGTCGTGAGTGTTGGACTTCGCCGTCCTGTTCGTTCGAATGTGTGTTCCAGGACACGCGATGGAGAAGTCGAGACCAGGTGACCGGCCAGGTTTCGGCGATCAGATAGATCTCACCCACTGCCGATCATGAGGAATCGACCCACCCGCGTTTACTGAGAATTGACCCACCCGGGTCACGTCTTATGCTTGATGGCCACCTCCTTCCATCCTCGCCGGGGCGATCATCGGTATGACCCGCGCCGGCCCGCCGGCGGTCGCTTAGGCGTATTGGTCGAACGCAACAGTTTCATCATGCCCCTGGTCTGAAGTGAAGCCGTACCAGCCGCAACGGGAAATGGGTTCAGGCCGGGGGTTGCCAGTGATCGGGGAGGAATTGAGTGAGGTTGTCGGTGGAGGTTTCGGGCGGACGGGTGAAGGGGTCGGTGAGCCGGGCGGCTGGCTCGATTCGATTGCGCTGGGCGCTGCTCTGAGGGCTGAACAGGGTCGGCTCGGCGCGGCCAATCCGGGGCCTGATGTCGCCACTTGACGTCGGGCCGGTTTTCCAGTCTTCTGTGTCTTCTGACAAGACAGGAGGACGATCGACTTGGACAGAGTGGTTCCCGTTTCGTTACATCGCGATATTGTTGAGGCCGCTTACGGTCGCCGGGGTTTTTCGGCTGATGAGTGTGCCCAGGCGGCACGGTTCTGTGAACTGGCGGCGCGGCACGGCATCAAGACGCACAACGCCCTCAAGGCGCTGCATCTGGATGACCATTTCGGCTCGGGCAATGCCAGGCGACCGGGTTGCGTGCCCGGCGCGGCCATCGAGAAGCTGAGCAGCCGGTTTTCCGCCGCCGAGAAGTGGAACGCCAATCGCAAGCTCGGTCAGGCCGTGGCCTTCGAGGCGATCGATGCCTGTGAGAAGATGGCCGATCGGCACGGCGTGGGCATGGTCAGCGTGGACTTCGCCTTTCATTACCTTTGGGGTGGCGGGTACGTGATGGAATCGGCGAAGCGCGGCTACATCGCCTATACCAACTGCACCGCCGCGCTGGCCGAGGTCGTCCCCTTCGGTGGCAAGTTCCCCACGCTGGGCACCAATCCCCACTCCTGGGGGTTCCCCACCGTCGAAGCCGTCGGCTTTCCCATCGTCATCGACTGGGCCACCAGCACCGTGGCCATGGGCCGGGTTCAGCAGCTATTGCGCGAGGGCAAGAGCCTGCCGCCGGATTCCGCCGTCGATGAGCAAGGCAACCCGACAACCGACCCGGCCAAGGTCAAGGCGCTCTTGCCGTTTGGCGCTCATAAGGGTTACGGTCTCTCGCTGATCAATGAACTGGTCGCAGCGCTGATCGGCGGCTCGCTTCCGACGATCCGGTCACGGCCGGAACTGGCCGCCGAAGATGAGAAGACGACCCCTGCGTTTTTCTTCCAGGTGATCCATCCTGATGCGTTGGATTGCGGCATGTTCGCGCAGAAGCGCAAGCAGGCCGCCAATGTCCGCGCGGTGATCGAGGATGTGCTGGGTCACGGCAATCAGGACAGCGGCCGCTGCATCCTGCCCGGTGAAATCGAGCATCGCTATGCCATGCGTTGCGAGGAATCCGGGGGATTGATCTTCACCGATGCGGAAGTGGCCGAGTTCAAGAAGATCGCCGATCAGGTTGACGTCGCCATGGATACCGCGGCGCTCAAGACCGTCTGATTCCCGCCGGCATCCGACCCTCCACGATCAATCAAGACTGAGAAGGAACCGAAAGACAGCATGCCCGATCTGCCCAACATCCTTCTGATCACCAGCGACCAGCAGCACTTCAACACACTGGGCTGCATCAACCCGCACATCAAGACGCCCCATCTCGACCGCCTGGCGCGTGAGGGCGTGCGGTTCGATCGCGCTTACTGCGCCAACCCGCTGTGCAGTCCCTCGCGCGCAACGATCCTCACCGGCCAGTATCCGGCCTGGCACGGCTGCTGGACACTGGGAACCAGCCTTCCTGAAGACGCCCCCACGGTGGGCGATGAACTGAGGAAGGCCGGCTATCAGACGCACATGATCGGCAAGGCACACTTGCAGCCGCTGGCCAACACGCCGGAGTATCCCTCCAGGGAAAGCTATCCGCTGCTGCGCGATCTGGACTACTGGCGACGGTTCACCGGGCCGTGGTTCGGCTTTGATCGTGTCGAACTGGCGCGTAATCACGGCGATGAATCCCACGTCGGCCAGCATTACGCGATCTGGATGGAAGAAAACGGCCTGAAGAACTGGCGCGACTATTTCCAGCCATTGCCCGGCGAAAAACCCGGGCCCCACTGCCCCCCGCCACCGCCCAGCCCCAACCGTTATTTTCTCCGGAGCGAACGATCATGGAAGCTGCCTGAGGAGTTTCACTACAGCCGTTGGACCGCGGAACGGACACTGGCCAACATCCGCGAGGCACACAAGGCGGGCAAGCCGTTCATGACCTGGGCCAGTTTCCACGATCCTCATCCGCCCTATGTCGTGCCTGAGCCGTGGGCCTCGATGTACCGGCCTGAAGACATGCCCGTGCCTCCGTTCGACCCAAGCGAGATGGATGACATGCCGCCGGCCCATCGCGAGACGCGGAAGCCCATCGATGAGGCCGACTTCTCCCGATGGCAGGAGACGCCGCATGGCAACCATGGTTTCGGCAGCCACGTCTATCCTGAAGAAGAACTGCGCAAGGACATCGCCTGCTACTACGGTATGACCAGCTTCATGGACCAGGAGATCGGTCGGATTCTCGATGGGCTCGATGAGATGGGCGTGGCGGAGAACACGTTGATCGTCTTCAGCACCGATCACGGCCACTTCATCGGCGAACACGGCCTGATCGCCAAGGGTGCGTTCCACTATGAGGACCTGATCCGGCTGCCGATGCTGGCCCGCTGGCCCGGACGTTTGCCATCGGGCGCGGTGAACCGTTCACTGCAATCGCTGGTCGATCTGGCTCCGACATTCCTCAGCGCCGCCGGACTGCCCGTGCCCGGCCGCATGCAGGGCCGGAATCAGTTGCCCGTGTGGGAAGGCGACACCTCGGCGGCCAGACAGTGGATCATTTGCGAGAATCACCACCAGCCCACGCGCCTGAACCTGCGAACATTCGTCAATGACCGTTACAAAATCACGATCTACCAGGGCGAATCGTGCGGCGAGATATTCGACCTTCAGGAAGACCCCGGCGAGAAGCGCAATCTATGGAACGATCCGGCGGCCCAGGGGCTGAAGCTGGAGCTGATGGCCCAGTTCCTGGATGCCGAATTGTGGCGTGAGCCCATGCCGATGCCGCGAGTCAGCGGAGCGTGAGGCAATCGCGATGATTCGCCCGGCGCATCGCCTCAAGTGCCCTCCGTTGAGCCGGGATCGCGATTCCGCGACGAGTTGGGGTGCCAACCGGGACCAAGCTCAGAACGAGAAGTCGGAGGGGTCCGGGCCGGTGCGCTCCTGACGATCCAGCGCGGCAATCTCCCGCATCTGTTCATCACTGAGTCGGAAATCGAAAATATCGGCGTTCTCGAGCATCCGCTCGGGCCGGCCGGTTTTGGGGATGGTGATGATTCCCAGTTGGAGTTGCCAGCGCAGCGTGACCTGTGCGGGCGTCTTGCCGTGCTCCCGGGCGATTCGCTGAAGGACTTCGATCTCGTTCACCTGGCCGCGCATGATCGGGCTCCAGGCTTCGGCGACGATGCCATGGTTTTCGCAGACGGCCCGAAGCTCCGGAATCTGTAGCCGGGGGTGAAGCTCCAACTGGTTGACCGCCGGGGTGACCCGCGCCACTGCCAGCAGTTCCTCCAGATGCTCCTCAAGGAAGTTGCTCACGCCGATGGCGCGTACCTTCTTGGCTTCGAGCGCTTTTTCAAAGTGGGGCCATGCATCGACGAATTTGCCCGGCACCGGCCAGTGGATCAGCAGAAGATCGATATAACCCACATCGAGCCGTTCAAGCGCTTCATCAATCGCCTGTGCCGTTCGCCCGGCACGCAGGTCATCGTTCCATATCTTGGTGGCGACAAAGACCTCGTCGCGCTCCAGCCCGCTGCCGCGGACCCCTTCACCAACGCCGCGCTCATTGGCGTAAATATGTGCCGTGTCGATGTGCCGATACCCGATTTCAAGGGCCTGGCGGACCGCCTCGGCGGCCTGGTCGTCGGGAATCTTGAACGTACCGAACCCGAGTTGGGGAATCCTGATGCCGTTGTTGAGCATCACGGTGGTGGTCGCGGCTTGGGCAATCATCCCCGCAGGATAATCGATCCGTGCCGGTGGTTCATCCTCGGCATGGCCCACACGCACCGATCGCGGCGGAGACACAGCGCCGGTTCATGCGTGAGCCGATCAGGCAACCGCCATCTGACCACCCTAAGCGGCGATGGTAAATGAACTCAGCGGTCGAACTGGGCATCGAAGGCGATTTCCGAGCGCGGGAAGTCGAGCCCGCGCACCAGTTCGCATGCCTCTTCAGCGCCGTGCTCGCGGTCCATGCGGCTGTCTTCCCATTCGACCGACAATGGACCGGAGTACCCGATATCGGTCAGGGCGACAATGACTTCCTCGAAGTCCACATCGCCGCGCCCCGGCGAACGGAAATCCCAATATCGCCTCGGATCGGCGAAGGTGGTGTGGCCGCCAAAGACACCCACGGTCCCATCGCCGTGGCCCCACCATGCGTCCTTGATATGGACATGGTAGATGCGGTCGCGGAAATCATGGATGAAGCGGATGTAATCCACACCCTGATAGCCGAGGTGGGATGGATCGTAATTGAAGCCGAAGCGCTTGTGATTGCCGACCGCCTCCAGGGCGCGGCGGGCCGAGGCGATATCAAAAGCGATCTCCGTCGGATGCACCTCAAGCGCGAAGTTCACATCCACCTTGTCGAAGGCATCGAGAATCGGCTTGAATCGCCTGGCGAAATCGGCGAAGCCCTTGTCCCAGTATTCCTGGCTTGTGGGTGGAAAGGCGTAGATCGAGTGCCAGATCGATGAACCGGTAAAGCCGTTGACCACCGGGGCGAACGGCTCGAAGCCTTCCTGCGCATCGGCGGGCCTGGCATCGAAAAACTTGCGGCAGGCCTGGCCGGTTTCGATCATGCGCTGAGCGGCACGCTGCCGGACACCTTCAGGATCGCCATCGCCCCATATCTCCTCGGGCAGGATCGCCTTGTGCCGTTCATCGATCGGGTCGCAGATCGCCTGCCCCACCAGGTGGCTGGAAATGGAGAAGCACGTCAGGTCGTGGCGGCGGAGTATCTCCCACCGCTCCTTGACGTAACCATCATCGGCCAGGGCTTTGGCGACATCGAAATGATCCCCCCAGCAGGCCAGCTCCAGCCCGTCATAGCCGAAATCCGCCGCTTTGCGGCACATATCAACAAACGGAAGATCGGCCCACTGTCCGGTGAACAGGGTGACGGCTCGGGGCATGGCGGTGGTCTCCTCAAAGGGTGAAGCGAACAAAAACCTTGGCGAAAATCCAGTTTGACCTGTCGCGACCGCGAATGCAAACGCTTGTCGGAGGGCTGATCCTCCGGCGATGCCTTGCGCGGCGGCCTTCGCCCATCGCCCGAGCCGGCCGGGATCACCTTCTCGGTCAGCAAAGTCCCGCCTCAGCCGCAATGCGGTGCCCGGCTGTCCGTTGGACGGGTGGAACCCCGCGGCCCGGCCCGCCGCGACCGGATGCCGAAGCGTCCTCGCCAGGAAATCCGGCGCCGGTTTGCCTTATGCGTTCCATCCGGGTTTAATGAGCAGTGGAGTTTACGGTCCGTTGCGTCGCGTTACCCCGACGTCGGCCGACCCCGCGGACCCGACACACTCCACCTTTAAAGGCGGCTTACCATGACTCCCACGCTTGCTTTCATCTCCGGCCTTGGACCCTGGGAAATCGGCGCGATTCTGCTGGTCGCCCTGCTATTTTTCGGCGGCCGACTGCCGGAAGTGGGCCGAAGTCTGGGCCGCGGCATTGTCGAGTTCAAGCGCGGCATCCGGGGCATCAACGATGAGATCGACGATGCATCCGACCAGCCGGACCATCGGCTCAAGGATCCACGCAAGAGCCGCGACAATCCGGATGACCGCGATTCCGACTAAGCGCCCCGCTCGCCATTCCCCCACCGGGCCAACGTCAACCTCATCTGTTCCGCCGGATCACCTCCCGGATCAATATGCCCGACTCGCCAGCCGCGCCTCCGGGCGGCGTCGATATTGATGTCGCTGTCGTCGAAATACCCGATCGCCCCGCCCTGGTGCCCGGTCGCCTTCTCCACGGCCCCGAACGCCTCGTCCGCCGGTTTGTGATGACCGAGACGATGGCTGGCCAGGGCGTGATCGAGCATGCCAAAAGGAACGTGTCGCGGCCCCGGCGATGACATGATCCGCCAGTGCGGCTCACTGGTGTTGGAAAGACACGCCAGCACGATTCCCCGCTCGCGAAGCTCCCGCCAGAGTTCAACCACGCCGGGATACCGTTCGATGATCCAAGCCGCATGCACGCGCCGCAGGATCGCCGGATCAACCCCCATCACTTCGCCGGCGCGATCAAAGAACTCGGCTTCATCCATCGATCCGGTTTCAAGACCAAAGAGCAGCTCATGGATATCGCCAAGCTCCAGCCGCGCCCCGGCCAGGGCGCTGGGATCAATTCCAGCATGCGCGGCCGCTTCGGCCAGGCTCCCGGCCAAGCGAACCACCACACCCCCGAGATCGAAGCACACCACGCCAGGTGGCCCCGGCGCATCAGGTTCGAATCTGGCCATTGCCGCGCACCACCCACTTGTAGGTCGTCAGGTCCATCGCCCCCATCGGGCCGCGCGCATGCAGGCGATCGGTGCTGATGCCGATCTCCGCGCCCAGGCCGTATTCGCCGCCATCGCTGAACCGCGTCGAGCAGTTGACGAAAACATCCGCCGAATCGACATCGCGGATGAAATGCTCAGCAGCCTCATAATCGGAGGTGACGATGGCGTCGGTATGGCACGATCCATGAGCGTTGATGTGCTCGACGGCCGCATCAAAATCATCGACCACGGCCATGGCCACGACCAGGTCCAGATATTCGGTATCCCAGTCCGCTTCGGTGGCGGCCCGGGCTTGGGGGAACGCATTCAAGGTCCGCTCATCGCCGCGAATTTCCACTCCCGCATCGCTGAGCCCCTGACACAGCCGCGCCAGCAGGCCGGTTTCCGCGTGTTCGCGATGCACCAGGATCGTCTCCACGGCATTGCAGACCGAAGGCCGCTGCGTCTTGGCGTTGATGCAGATCGCCTCGGCCATGTCGTGATCGCATCGGCGGTCCACGTAGATGTGGCAGTTGCCGGTGTAGTGCTTGATGACGGGGATGCGTGACTGGGCCGTCACCGCGCGAATGAGGCTTTCACCGCCGCGCGGGATGACCACGTCGATGCGGCCCTCGAGCTTGAGAAGCTCACCCACCGCGGCCCGATCCGGCGTCGCGACGAAACCCACCACATCCGGATCAAGCCCGGCCTCCGCCATGGCATCGCGAATCACCGTGACCAGCGCCTGATTGGAATGGGCCGCCTCCTTGCCGCCCCGCAGGATGATGGCGTTGCCGCTCTTGATGCACAGCGCCGCGGCATCGGAGGTGACATTGGGCCGGCTTTCGTAGATGAACAACACCACGCCGATCGGCACCCGAACCTTGCTCAGCTTCAGCCCATTGGGAAGCACCGAGCCTTCGATGATCCGCCCGACCGGATCGATCTGCGCGGCGATCTGTCGAACGCCTTCGGCCATCTTCGCGATCCGCGAGCCATCGAGGGTCAGCCGTTCGATCATCGGCTGGGCAAGCCCCGCCTGCCGTGCCGCGGCCAAATCCAGAGCATTGGCCTTGAGAATGGCCGATTCAGCGGCGATCAGTCGATCGGCGATGGCCAGAAGCGCGGCATCCCGCCGCTGTCCGCTCAATCGAGCCAATCGCCGGCCCGCCGCGCGTGCCCGCACCGCCAGATCCAGGCAGTAGGCGGGGATATCGTCAATTGCCCGAGCCGATCGCTCGGCCGTCATCGGTGTCGTCATGGGTCAATCCTTCAACAGGTCGGCGAGCCGCGACCGTTCGCGAACCGGCAGCAAACCACATCTTCCATTCGCCCGGGGCCCACCGGTAAGCATTTTACTCGACCAGGCCCCGCAACATGGGCGATCAGGGGTCTGGGTCAAACCGCCACCCGGCGCATGCGCCCGCCGCCACCAACCTCTACGGCTCATCCCCGGCCGGATCGCTCGCCCCCGGCTGGTCATCCTTCGGCTCATCCTGGCCATGGTCCGGCAATCGATCGCGAGGCGGGAGGGGAATGGAATCGGGATCGGGCACGATCACGTTGTCGCCCAGCGATGACTCATCCACCGCCAGCATCCGCATGGGATGGGCCAGTGCCTGGAACCGATTGCCCCGGATCAGGCCGCCGTTGAATTGAATCACCGCTTCCTCGCCCTCCTCGAGGTTCGACGTGAACAGCGCCGGGGAAAAGCTCGTCACAAGGTTGCCCTCGACTCGACACGCATCGAAGACCACGCCCACCGTGTCCGTGAAGCTGAAGCCGAAGTACCGCTCGTTATCGCGGAAGACCGAATGCTCGAAGCGCAGGTCACGGCAATCGATCGCCACCAGGATGCCATGGGTGCAGTCTTCAATGTTGGAACGGATGAAGCGAAGCCCGCGCATCCGCTCCATGGTGAGCCCTTCGGTTCCACTGCCAAAAAGCACGCAATCCTCGATCACCACATCGCGGCAATCGATCAGGACGATCACTCCTCCGATGCACTGGCCCGGCTCCGGATCGTGGCCGAACCGAAGGTTGATCAGTTCGATGCCCTCGCAACGCTCGAATCGGAGCACGTTGGCATATCCGTAAGCGGTCAGGATGTCGGCCCGATGGTGACCGAGTCCTCGGATCGTCAGATTGCGCACATCGCGAATGACCAGCTCGAATTCCTGGCCGTGAGCCTGCCGCCATCGATAATACTCGGCATTGCCCCTGGGCAGTTCATCGAGCTGGATCGTCGTTCCCTCGGTGATGTGAATCCTGCGATCGGGACCGATGGCCTCGAGAAATGACAGCCCATCGGCCACCTCGATCACCGGCAGCAGGTCGTCGTCCCCACCGGCCGCCATGGCATCGCCGGATCGAACGATGGTCGGCGTCGGCTGATCGGCCTCATCCACCGGCGAACCGGCTTCCTGCGACTCGCCGCACCCGGCAACCCACAACGGCCAGAGGCAGGCGACCATCGCTGCGATCAGCCAGCGCATCCAACCGGCCCCGGGCGCAAGACTCTGGCTGGCCGGACCCGGCACATTTCTGGTTCTGGCAAACATCATCACGCATCAGTTTAGCCGCCGCGTGCGCCCAGCGCGCCGGCATCGGCGTGTCAAGCGGTTTGTGCCGATAACGATGGCGATCCAAAAGCGGAAAACCTCGTCAACGGATCAATCCCCCTAAAGGCCCTGGATCGGCCTTTCGATACACACCAATGTGAACCGGATCGGTGGTGCCGATTCCGGGACGGGATCGCCCCACGCCCCTGCCTCGCACGGCTTCGAGGCTTCGAACGCCGCCGACCGCTCGGAACCGGGGTCGCATCGCCGCGCTGCCGTCGTGCGATGCCACGACCGATCACCCACCCTCGCGTCAGGAGCCGCCATGAGAGCCAATTGGATCAAGGGAATCGCCATTGCCGGCTGCCTGCTGAGCACCGCCGGCTGCGGAGTCTTCAACACCAGCCTGACCACCTCATGGGACTGGGGCGGCACGAAGGCCGAGCACGATCAGCGCAAGGCGGAACTGGCCGAACGGGAAGCCCAGCACCACGAGCGTTGGCTGGCCGCCGGCCAATGGAAGCCGCATCCACAAAGCCCGACCGTTGATCGGCCTGACGCCCCCGGCCCGGCCACGGCCCAATCGCCGACCGTCCGGTTCACCGACCACCGAATCGCCGCGCACCAACGCCCGGAGGCCACCGCCATCGGCCCGGTCCACCCGGTCCACGCGGTCGGCGACGAGCAACCGTTGGCAACCACCTCGCGGCCGGTGGATATCTTCGGCGCGGTCCAGGGTGCCGGCCCGGGCGCCGCCGCATCTACGTCCGGTGGCGAAACGATCCGTCAGGTCACCTTCACCACCGAGGGCTCGGATTTTGATCCGGATATCGATCCGTCCGGCCAGTGGGTCGCCTTCGCCTCCACGCGTCATCATGAGAACGCCAACATCTACCTCCAGCGCATCGGCGGAACCACCGTTCGCCAGTTGACCCATTCGCGCGGCAACGATGCCATGCCCCGGTTCAGCCCCGACGGCCGGAGCGTGGCCTTCAGCTCGGACCGCTCGGGAAGCTGGAACCTCTGGCTGACCACGCTCGACGGCGGCCATGCTCGCCAGCTTACACACGGGCCTACACAGGACATTCATCCCAGCTTCAGCCCCGATGGCCGCCGGATCGTCTACAGCTCCTGGGGAGCGCGATCGGGTCAGTGGGAGCTCTGGGTCATCGATGTGGACAACCCGGCCAACCGGCAACACATCGGATACGGCCTCTTTCCCAAGTGGTCGCCGGTGGATAACCGCATCGTCTTTCAAAAGCCCCGGCAGCGCGGCCGGGAATGGTTCAGCATCTGGGTGATCGAACTGGAGGAAGGCGAAGCCCGCCGACCCACCGAACTGGTCGCCGGCGACAACGCCGCGGCCATCACCCCCACCTGGAGCCCTGATGGCCAACACCTGGTCTTCACCACCGTCGTCAACCCCCCGGAGCATCGCGGCAATCCGACCAGCGCCGATATCTGGGTGATGGATGTCGATGGCAGACGGCGGGTGAACCTGACGCAGAATCAGTTCGCCAATCTGCAACCGGTCTGGGCCTCCGACGGCACGATCTACTTCGTCAGCAACCGCGGCGAAGGCACGGAAGAAACGATCTGGTCGATCCGCCCGCGCGATGCGATGCGCCTGGTTGAAGCGCCCTGGTCCAGCCCCACGGAGCGCACCGCCACGGTCGCGCCCGACGACGAAGATTGAGCCGAAATCCGGTGTTGAAGAACGCGCGATCGGGCCGATGGAATTAGAGCCCCAGCCCAGCCCGCCGAAGGACGGCCCCACCGATGCTTCAACCCCGCCAGATTACGCCGCTCATCCTGCTGCTGATCGCGTCGATGCTGTCGACCGGCTGCCTCTGGAAGGAGCGCATCGGCCGGGGCGCCGACCCGATCCTGAGTCCCTATCAGAGCGAGCGGACCTGGGCCGTGGCACCCTTCCGCAATGAAAGCGGCAGCATCCACGCCAACACCATCCGCATCGCCGACCACGTAGGACAACACTTTCAAAACGCTTCCTATATTCGTGTCCTTCCCATGACCCGCGTCCTGGACATCATGACGCAACTGGGCATGAACGATATCGCGACGCTTGAGGATGCCCAGCGGTTGATGGCCGCGCTGGGCGCTGATGGATTGATTATCGGAAGTGTGACCGCCTACGACCCCTACGACCCGCCAAAGCTGGGGCTGACGATCGAGCTTTTCAGTGTGGATGACCCGGAGATCGAGCCGGTCGGCCCGGAGGCGATCCGCAGACTGGCCGCCAGCCCGACCGAAGAGCCGGCCCGGCGCGGCTGGTGGCGAATCGAGAATCAGCCGGTCTCCAGCCAGGGCGCGTATTTCGACGCCGCCGACCCCCATGTGCGACGCGCGATCATCGACTACGCCGCGCGGCGAGGCAATCGCGATCTCGGCAACGAGAGCGCACGCATCTACCACCTGAGCATCGACCGCTACAGCGAGTTTGTCACCTACGTCATGGCCCAACGCCTGATGAACGCCGAACGGCTTCGGCTCGAGGCGCGCCGAATCGAGCAGCTCACCCAGAGTCAGCCCGAGTAGTTCACCGACGCGCCGGCCCCGCCCAACCCGAACCGACCGACAAGAGAAAGCCCACCGTCATGAAGCGAAAGCCCCGATCCAAGCCGACAGGCAACACCGAACCCCTGCCCGCGCCGCAACTGGTGCCGGCCAACCAGTGCCCCGAGCCCATGACCGAAGACGACCGTCGATGCCTGGTGCTGGAAAAGGGCGGAAAAAAGCTGGTGATCCGCTACGGTCCGGGCGAGGAAGCCCGCGTCATTGCCGGTTTGCGCGAGCTGGCCGGTCGCAATGACAGCGATTTAACCTGGTTCGATGCCGCCGTGCTCAGCCACGAGCTGGGCAAGCGGCTCAAGGCACGTCTGGAACGCTTCAAACCGGCCGCCTGAGCGCACCAAAAAAAATGCGAGCGCCCCGCGCTGCATGGACGATCATCTAAATCGGAAGGATCCGTGATCATGCCCACGCACACCAATCTTGTCTGCCAGTTCATCGATTACCTCAAGGTCGAGAAAAACTTCAGTCCTTACACCGCAAGGTGTTACGAGGCCGACCTTAAGCAATACACCCAGTTCATCGCCCAGCGCCTGGCCGATCAGCAGGCCCGGGTGACCGAACCGGTGGTCACCAACGTCTCGCCGGGCGATTTCGCCCCCGAGATTCGCTCGGCCATCCTCAACCGGGCCGCAAACCCCGCCCCCGCCAAGGCTTCAGACGCCGACGGCGATCAGCCGATCGATCTGGACATTCAGCGGACGGATTCGGCCGCCGGCGATCCGGAACAGGGCGAGGCGTCCGATAACGACACCGCCGATGGGCCGATCGACGGCGAACTGGTCGGCGCGACCCCGATCAGCCTGCGAAGCTACCTGACCTATCTCAACTCGCTGGAATACAGCGCCTCGACCGTCGCCCGCAAGATCGCCACGCTGCGAAGCTTCTACAAATGGATGCATCGCAAGACCGTCATCAACTCCAACCCGATGACGCTGATCCGCTCACCCAAGCAGGCCAAGCGCCTGCCCAAGGCCATCACCGTCGATGAGATCGACCGGCTGCTTTCGATTCCCGACAACCGCGAGACCCTGGGCGCTCGCGATCGCGCCATCCTCGAAACGCTCTACTCCACCGGCGTCCGCGTCAGCGAGCTGGTCGATCTCGACCGATCCGACCTGGATATGGATGAACAGTGCCTGCGCATCCGCGGCAAGGGCAACCGGCAGCGGCTGGTGCCCCTGGGCAGTCACGCCATCGCCGCGATCCGCCATTACCTGACGCTGCTCGAGCCGGACCCCCGCTTTAGCGCCGTGGCCGAAAAGGCCCGCCAGACCTCGCACATTCCCCTGTTCATCAACAAGCACGGCGGACGGCTCTCCAGCCGTTCGGTTCGCCGGAAGCTGGATAAGTACCTGACCACCGCCGGCCTGGACCCGAGCATCAGCCCCCACACCCTCCGCCACAGCTTCGCCACCCACCTGCTGGACAACGGCGCTGACCTCCGCAGTGTGCAGGAGCTTATTTTTTATAATTAGCTTGCGACCACGGAGATCTACACCCACCTGTCCACGATGCGCCTCCGCCAGGCCTACGACCAGGCCCACCCCCGGGCATCATAGACCGGACGAAGATGCCCCAAGCCCGGGTCCACCCGATTCGCCCCGCGAAACGTACCGATCACCACAACCCCATCGATATCACCGCGTTCGGTTAGAGTATCGACGGCCGGATTCCGGTCGCAGAGGGTTCGTGAATGCAGTTGAGTCTTTCGGAGATCCGGCAGAACGCCATCCGGTTCGCCGCCGCATGGAGCGAGGGAGGCAACGAACGCGCCGATGCCCAGGAGTTCTGGATCGACCTGTTCGCGGTGTTCGGCGTCAAGCGGCGCAGTGTCGCCAGCTTCGAGGAACGGGTCCGCAACGCTCGGGGCACTTACAGCCGCCTGGATGTCTTCTACAGCGCTGTGATGATCGGCGAGCACAAGTCCAGGGGCGAAGACCTCTCCAAGGCGAAATCGCAGGCGTTCGAGTATGTCGAGCATCTGACGCGCGAGGGCCGGGAACTCGATGTGCCCCAGCACATCGTCCTGTCCGACTTTGAAAACATCGTCATCTACGATCTGGACGGCAAGAACCCCGGCGACCCGATCGCCTCCTTCAAGACCGCCGAGCTGCCCGACCAATTCCGGCACCTGCTCTTTCTGGCCGGGCGGCAGACCCGGCCCATCGATCCGGAAGACCCGATCAACATCCGCGCGGTGGAGATTCTGGGCCAGTTGCACGATGCACTGGAGCGGGGCGGATATGTCGGCTACGACCTCGAGCGGTTTCTCGTCCGGGTGCTTTTCTGCCTCTTCGCCGACAGCACCGGCATCTTCCCGCCCGACTGCTTCAAGACCATCGTCCGCGAGACGCGCGAGGATGGCTTCGGCCTCGGGGCGATCATCGAGCAGATGTTCCAGGTGCTGGACCGGCCCCGGGAAGCCCGCGTGGCCAACCTGCCGGAAATCTTCGCCGAGCTTCCCTATGTCAATGGCCGGCTCTTCGCCGAGCGTCTCCGCGTGGCCAACTTCGATGCCGATATGCGCCAGGCGCTGCTCAAGGCCTGCAATTTCAACTGGGCACGCATCAGCCCGGCTGTTTTCGGCTCCCTGTTTCAATCCATCATGGCCGGTGACACCGGGCAGAAGAAGCGGCGGCAGATCGGGGCTCATTACACCAGCGAACGCGACATCATGAAGCTGGTCCGGGCGCTGTTCCTCGATGACCTTGAAGAAGATCTCAAGGCCTGTGGCAGCGACCGACGCCGACTGCTGAAATTCCAGGACAAGCTGGCCTCGCTGCGGTTCCTCGATCCGGCCTGTGGGTGTGGAAACTTTCTGGTGGTCACCTACCGGGAGCTTCGCCGCCTTGAGCTTGAGATGCTGCTGCGGCTCCACGAAAAGGAAAAGGACACCGCCCGCCTGCTGCTGGATTCGCTGCTCAAGGTCGATGTGGACCAGATGCACGGCATGGAGATCGAAGAATGGCCCGCCCTGATCGCCGAGGTGGCGCTCTGGCTGATCGATCACCAGATGAACCAGCGCGTCGGCGAAGCCTTCGGGGAGCCGGTGCTCCGCCTGCCGCTGAAGAAATCGGCCCACATCGTCAAGACCAACGCCCTGCGCCACGACTGGAATCAGGCAATCGATGCCGGCCAGTGCAGCTACGTGCTGGGCAATCCGCCTTTTGTCGGCTCCAAGTGGCAGAACGATGAACAGCGGGCCGACATGAAGGCCGTGGCCGGAAAGGTCAAAAGCTACGGGCTGCTCGACTACGTCACCGGCTGGTACATCAAGGCATCGGAATATATCCAGAACACGCGCATCCGCTGCGCCTTCGTCTCGACCAATTCCATCACCCAGGGCGAACAGGTGGGCGTGCTCTGGCCGGCCCTGCTGGATCGGGGCATCAAGATTCACTTCGCCCACCGGACCTTCGCCTGGACATCCGAAGCGCGCGGCAAAGCGCACGTTCACGTCGTCATCATCGGTTTCGGGGCCTTCGATCTGCCGGGTAAGACCCTGTACGATTATCCAGACCTCAAGGGCGAACCCATCCGCGACCACAGCGCCGGCAAGACCATCAGCCCCTATCTGGTCTTCGGTCCGGAAATCACCATCACCAATCGATCCCAGCCGCTCTGCAAAGTCCCGCGGATGGTGTCGGGCAACAAGCCGATCGATGATGGGCATTACCTGTTCACGCCCGAAGAAAAACGGGACTTTCTGGCCAGGGAGCCGCAGGCCGAGCCCCTGTTTCGCCGGTGGCTTGGCGGCCATGAGTTCATCAACGGCGTCGAGCGGTGGTTCCTGCTTGTCAGCGGCAGGACACCAAGCGAGCTGCGCAGCATGCCGCACGTTCTGGACCGGATCGAAGCCGTCCGAAAGTTCCGGGCCGGCAGCAAGAGCGAGCCGACCCGGAGACTTGCCAGTACGCCAACGGAGTTTCACACACGGTTCACGCCGAAGGCGAAGTTCCTCGCCATGCCACAAGTATCGTCGGAGCGGCGACAATACATCCCCGTGGCGTATCTGGATGACAGTTATCTACCCGGAGATAAACTCCGCTGTATCGCTGATGCAACACCTTATCACTTCGGCGTCATGGTCAGTGCGATGCATATGGCCTGGGTCCGCCATGTCACCGGCCGGCTCAAGTCCGATTATCAGTATTCCATCAAGCTGGTCTACAACAACTTCCCGTGGCCCGAGTCGCCCGGCGATCGTCAGGTCAAGGCCGTCGAGCGGGCCGCGCAAGGTGTTCTCGATGCCCGGGCGCGGTTTCCGGATCAGACATTGGCCGATCTGTACGATCCGCGAACCACACCCCCCGCCCTGGTCGAGGCCCATCGAGCCCTGGATCGCGCTGTGGACCGCTGCTATCGCCCATCGCCCTTCGAGCATGAACGCGGACGAGTCGAATATCTCTTCGGCCTCTATCAGCGCCTCATCACCCCGCTGACGGCGGCCAAATCCCGCCGCGCCCGCTGAACCGCGCCCCGGACTTCCGACGCCGTTTTCATCGCACCGGCGCTTCTGCAATCTTTTCCGGTTGAAGCTCACGCGGGCGCGGCGGCGTTATGTTTGGCTGGGTCCGAACCGCTGACAGCAGCCCTTTCCGGAGCTGCGGTCGGCGATTCGGCCATGGAGCGAAGCGGTATGGTTGCGGAATTGCGCGATGGCCGCGCTTTTACTTTAATCGAGCTTCTCGTGGTGATTTCGATCATCGCCCTGTTGATCGGCATCCTTCTGCCGGCGTTGGGGAGCGCCCGGGAAGCGGCCCGGGGTGTGCGCTGTGCCTCGAACCTGCGGCAGACGGCGATCGGCTTTGAGATTTACGCCCAGGACAACCGGGGGGCCTGTCTGCCGGGGCGGTTTCCGGGCGGGGCGGGGATCGACGGCGGCAATGTCTACCCGGTGGGTAACGGCATGCAATGGCGGCCGCGCTGGTTCGTCACCATGGGCTCGGCCGCCGGGTTCTTCGCTTACGACCAGCCCAGCCCGCTCCAGGCCGACGACAACACCAAGCTCATCGATCACGAGGTCTTCCATTGCCCGCAAGTGCCCGATCGGATCAACAACCGCAATGCGCCATATGGCTACAACTACCAGTTTCTGGGTAACTCGCGCAGACACGCCGCCGGCGGTTTCATCAACTTCCCGGTCCGGATCGATTCGCTCTCGGCCACAACGCTCCTGGCCGCCGACAGTCTCGGCACGGCGGCGGGCAAGCCCAAGAGCGAGCGAACGGCCTACCGATCGGATGGGGCTTCGGTTCTGACGGCGGTGAACAACCACGGCTGGTCGCTGGACCCCCCGCGCCTGACGGCGGACTCGGATTACTGCGATAACAACAACCGGGCGCCTGAGCATCGCTCATCACCGGACGCCCGGCACGGCGGGCGGTTCAACGCCAGTTTTGTCGATGGCTCGGTTCAGAGGATGAGCCTGGCCGAAGCGGGCTACATCGTGGCGGACAACGGGGCCGTGGCCGCCATGGCCGCCGGGGCGCACAACCGGCTGTTTTCGGGGACAGGACAGGACGATGACCCGCCTCGCGTCCGCTAAGCGCGATGAAAGGCAATACCCCTTCAGCACATCGCGTTGCTACCAGGATTCCGGAGTGGGTCGCCCGGGGATCGCGATGTCCCGGCCCCGTCCGATCGGAGCGCGGCGGCGAGCGGCCCTTCCGGAGGTGTCGAGCGCAGCAACTTGCCCGCCAAGGTCATCCATGCAGACAACAACCGCCGATGCCCAGGCAACGCCTGATTCGCCTGAAAAGCCGGATCAACTGGCCGATGGCATCGAGTCGGATCGAATTGCCCTGGATGGGGATATTCAGAAACCCGACCAGTCGACGCGCGCCAAGCGCATGGTGCGCTGGTATCGATGCCGGCTGGGCCGGGAACAACTCAGCGAGTTGAACCGCCGGAGCGACTTTCTGGGCGCAGCGCAGACCTTGGGCTTTCTCGGGCTGCTGGCCGCATCGGCCGGCGCGGCGATCTACTCATGGCATTACTGGCCGTGGTATGTCACCGCCCTGCTGGTCTTCATCAACGGGCATTTCTGGCATTTTCTGATCAACGGGTTCCACGAACTGATTCACGAATCGGTCTTCCGCACCCGGCCGCTCAATCGCCTGTTCCTGCGAATCTTCTCCTTCCTGGGTTGGCAGAACCATCACTGGTTCTGGGCCAGCCATACCGAGCACCACAAGTACACGCTCCATCCGCCGGATGATCTGGAAGTGGTGGTGCCGCAGAACCATTCGGTCAAGGCCCTGCTCCAGTACGGCCTGGTGAACCTGGCTTATCCATGGCAGACGGTCAGGACGCTGCTGCTGCGTAGCTTCGGTCACATCGGGCCGGGTGAAACCTGGACGCTGCATCTTTTCCCGGCGGACGAGCCGCAGCGCCGCCGCGCTTATTTCAACTGGGCCCGGATCGTGCTTGTCGGCCACCTGCTGATCGCCGGCGCTGCGCTGGCCGCGGGCTGGTGGATCGTTCTCCTGGTGTTCACGTTCCCGCGCATGTTCGGTGGATGGCTGCACACGCTCTGCAACAGCAGCCAGCACGCCGGCCTGCCCGACAACGTGCCGGATTTCCGCCTCTGCTGCCGGACGATGGTTCTCAACCCGTTTCTGCGGTTCCTCTACTGGCACATGAACTATCACACCGAGCATCACATGTATGCCGGCGTGCCGTGCTACAAGCTCGGCCGCCTGCATCGCCTGATCCGCCACGAACTGCCCGAACCGTCGCGCGGCCTGTTCCGAACCTGGCGGCACATCTTTGAAGTCGAGCGAAAGCAGCGGGCCGACCCCGACTATGTCCACCTCGCCCAACTCCCCGCCGGTGCGCCGCCCACCGCCACGGCCGACCGAACGGCTACTGAGCCGGCATCCGGCAGATGAAGTAGGCATTCATCGGGTCGTGCCCGAAGCGATGGATATCGATCCGGTTGAACCCCGCTTCCCGGAGCATCTTTTCGGCCAGTTGCGTGCCCCACGCCGCGCCCAGCCCCAATCCGCCCTGGGCCAGGGAGACGTTCATGCAGTGCATGGTGGAGATGCCATACATCATCGGTGACAGCGGATGGTCGAGATTCTCCACCGGCTCGCTGTTCAGATCGATGTCCTGCATGAGGAACACCCCACCGGGCCGAAGGGTTCGACCGACAGCGTGCAGCACATGGTCCGGGCGTTTCTGGTCATGGATCGCATCGAGGGCGATGACCCAGTCGAAAGCGGACGGTTCATCCCATTCCGTGAGATCGTGCTGCGCGAAGCGCACATTGCCCAGCCCTTCTTCCCGGGCCGATGATGCCGCCCGGTTCACGGCATCGGCGTCCAATTCGTATCCGGCGAAACGACTTCGCGGATAAGCCCGGGCCAGGGTCAGCAGCGCTCGACCTCGCCCGCAACCGATGTCAAGCACATCGATGCCATCAACCAGGCGGTCATGCAGACCGGGCATCAGGGGTACAAGCTGATCCACGATGATCGGCACGGTGGTCTGCCCGCTGTCTTCGGCCATGACCTCGTGGAACCGGGGGAATGCCGAGTACGGGACGCCCCGCCCGTGTTGGAAGGCGGCCAGCACCGCATCCTCGGCCGCGCCCAGGGCGGGCAGATACTGGGCATAAACGGCCAGGTTCGAGGTCGGATTACGGCGCGAAAGCCATGTCGCATGCTCCGGCGGCAGGCGATGCGTCCCGGCCGCGGGATCGCGCTCGACGATCCGGGCCACGGTCATGGCACCCAACCACTCCCGCACCGGCCGTTCATGCAGACCGGCTTCCTCGGCCAGTTGCCCGCTCGTGCGTGCGGCCCCATCGGCCAGAAGATCGAAGAGTCCGGCCCGATGCCCCAGTGACATCATCATCGCGATCATGCCTCCGTTGAACATTTCCAGAATTCGATCGGCAAAGGCGTTCTGGCGAGCAGGGTCAATGACCGAACATGCGGTACACATGGCGAATCTCCTTGTTGGATTGCGACCATGAGTGGCCGCAACAGGTACAGACTGGTCTGTCTATCGTGGTTCGAAAAAATCAACGTCTCAGGCATGATTCCAGCGTTGTGATGGCCCGCTCCACCGGCCAGGTCTGGCGATACACCACGGCGATGGCGATGGTGCCTTCGAGAATCAGCAGATACGTTCGGGCCAGATTCTCCGCATCGAGATGCGCAAGCGCTGATTCGTGCCGAATCAGCCCGTCGGCCAATCCTTTGAGCAGATCGCGTACCCGCTCGGCGTGCTCCCGGGCGATGTCGGCGATTCTCGTGTCGCCGTGGGGGCCCTCGGCGAGTATGTTCTGGAACGGACAACCGCGAAAATCACTGGCCTTGAACCAATCCAAGAGCATTCGCAGCGGCGCAAAGAACCTGTCCCGGGGTGATTCGTGCTGATCCACCCAGTCCCGAAGATCCTTCAGATCGGAGTCGGCGGCATGCCGAAGATATTCGTAAAGCAGGTCGTCCTTGGATGGAAAATGGCTGTAGAAGGATGCCTTGGCCACGCTGGATTCACTGATGATCTGGTTGATGCCGGTGGCGCGGTATCCCTGGCGATAGAAGAGCTTGAACGCCGCGTCGAGAATCCGCTGACGAACCGGGGCATCGGATGAAACAGTTTTGACCATGACGGGAGTATCCTATTACGAACAGACCGGTCTGTCAAGTGCCACGCCCAGCTTCTGACCCGCCAGAGTCATGGCCATCGGCCTTTCCCCGTCGGCGGATTGCTATCATGACCGTAAAGAGCCCTTGGGGGCCGGGGGCCGGGGGCCGGATTCATGGCTGGCAATTCTGACCGGCCTGAAAGGTGCAGGTGCAACATGAAAATTCGTGGATTCACTTTGATCGAACTTCTCGTGGTGATCTCCATCATCGCCCTGTTGATCGGCCTGTTGCTGCCGGCCTTGGGGGCAGCGCGTGATGTGGCGCGCACCACGATCTGCTTGAGCAACCTCCGGGGGATCGCCCAGGGCAGTTCGATGTACGCCGACGCCTTCAATGGACTGATGCCCTCCAGTTTCAGAACCAACTGGAATCAAGGGCGCACTTTCCACGGTCAACAGCTCAACGATGGCGGCTTTGTCACGGTGCCAACATGGCCCTTCGCCGGTGGCAACCCATTGAGCCCGGACGATGCGCCGGATGTCAGTTTGCGCCAATCCAACATCTATGTCTGCCCCATGGCCGGCACAATACGGTTCGGCTGGCATCGTCCACCCACGCCGTTCCCCCCGGAGTGGAACCAAGTGGTGGCGATTGCCGCGCATCGGAACGGTGTTCCCGCCGATGGTGTTGAACACTACCTCTTCGCCTATGGCACCAATGGTTCGGCTGGCGCGTTTCCGGTCGGTAGCGTCACCAGTTCGAAGCGAATCGATAACGTTGAGCATACATCTTCAACGGTCTGGTACCACGATTCGATCGCTCCGGATCATTTCAGCCGTGATGGCGAAGTCGGCTTGGCGCGGCATCGAAATCAGACCGCCACCAATCTCTCGTTTTTCGATGGTTCGGCGACCACGCGGGACCGGACCGACAACTGGACACTGGTGGAATTCAACGGACTGGCCAATGGCATGACATGGCGAACCCGGCCCGGTAGTTGACCTGATCGCCGACCGCGATCAGTTCAGCCGCAAGCTGCCTGGCCGTTTCCAATCCCTCTTGCTTCCCCCATGCTTCATCAAGCCCGACCTGATCCCAACTGCCGCAGCGTGGGAAAATCCCCCTCCATGTAGAGGCGGATCAGCGTCTGGATGTCCGACTCCTGTTCAAACGAAAGGTTGTATTCGCGTGTTGATCCGAACAGGCGCTTCCAGCCCGGTTCCTTCTCCAGCCTCAGAAGAATCTCCCATCTTCCCGGCTCCTCGCGGTAGATGTGCAGCAGATTGAGCCCGGCGGTAAAGCCCACTCCGGGCGGACACACATCTTCCCCGCGCTCCATCCCAAGATCAAAGGCTCCGTCCTGCTCCGCCCAGTCAAAATCCCTGAACAGATCGATCGCCTCATCCACCGATTGAACCGCGTGATCCACGGTCGAGTAGTCCGCGTTCTGCGTCCATGCCTTGATCGCCATATCGCAAGCCCTCTGACTCTGGTACCTTTCCATCGCTTGAATGACATCGTAACCCGTTCAACCCGCCTCAGAGGATCAGGCATGCCCCAGTTCGGTGATGGACCGTGGAAGGAAGGTCGGGCCGGCGCGGCCAGTCTCTGTTATCGCCGGCTTCCCGCGCCGCGATTGGAGCGGATCGCAGCGCACCACGCGGCGGTCGGCATCCGGGCCACGGTTGCCTGTGACAGGGTATCGCCGCCGCTGCGGGAGCTTGCCGCCCGCCATTGGGACCTGGCACGGGTGGCGTCGGCCGATGGTGAGCCAATTATTGAGGCCCTGATGGAAATCGATGGCCGGACCGAGCGTGGTGTGGTCCTCGATGCCGCCCAAGGGTCGATGGCTGGCGAAGGTGATGCCGCAACGATCGCATATCGCATCGAGCCCACCACCGGTACGATCGAACCTTCGGGCCACTTGCCCGATCCCCTGCCCGCGATGATCGCGCTATCGGATCCAGCCGCGCTGAAGAAGGCGATGGATGCGGTCGTGGAGCAGGGCCTGTGGGCCATCTGGTTGATCGACGATGCGGTTCTGGATGCGATGGGGCTTGAGGCGCATGCCGCGTTGCTTCAGTGGTTGGGCCGGCACCACGGTCGCATCTGGTGCGCTCCGGTTCACGATATCGCCGCGTGGGTCCGGGCCGGCGGGTGATTGCCGCCTCGCCGGTTTGGTTTCGAGTCGAGTCGTCGGCAAGAAGATGGATCGGTCATGCGTTAGCACCGCCTCGCCCGCCTTGTCCCTCGGTCGAGCAACGTCCCGATGGGCCGGTGGAAAATCTTGACGCCAAGGATGAGTCCATGATGATCGCACGATTGAGCACTTTGATGCTGTTGGCCCTGCTCCCGTTCGCGACGGCCTGCCAGGCCGGTGATGGGCTTGCGGGCGCTGTCGCCCACCGTGAAGGGACGATGACCCTGCCGTGGTACACCAGCGAGCCGCGGCATGTCACACAACCGCGCGCCAATGCAGCGCTCTGGGCCAGGCCGGGCACGCAGAAGCGCGATGGCGAGCGAACCTTCCACACCATCACGCTCGAGAACCAATACCTGAAGGTGGTGATCATCCCGGAAATCGGCGGCCCGATCGCGCGAACGATATACAAGCCCACCGGCGAGGATGTCTTCTTCTTCGAGGAAAAGGCCAAGGACTGGCTGCCCTTCTGGGAGTCAGGCGTCAAGGTCAATTTTCCGTTTCGTGAACACTGCATCGGAATGGATCAACCGGCATCGTGGCGGATCATCGAGCATGAGCATGGCGCCGTCTCGCTGGCCATGTGGATGGAGTTCTCCCGTCACAATCAGCCATATCAGGGGACCATGTTCGGCCGGTTCAGCAACATGATGCTGAGTCAGATCGTCACGCTCGAGCCGGATCGAAACGCCGTCTCGATCACCTATCGGATCATCAACCCCGCGCCGTATCGGCAGGGCCGTCGTGTCTGGACCGATGCCCTCTTCCCGCGCAACCACACGCCGGAAGGCATCGTGCAAGGCGATGGCACGCCCCCGAAACCACGCACCGATACCCAATGGATCTTTCCCGCGCGGTGGGCGGCCAATCACCTCGGGCGGGAGTACCGGGAATACGACCAGGATGAACGGTTCATCGGTCGGGTCACGCGGGAGCATACCTCGGTCTTCAGCCTCGATATCCCGCACGGTTTCGCCGGGTTGTGGTATCCCTCGGTCCGGGTCAATCGCCTGCGCATCTTCGATCCGACGATCGCCCCCGGGGTCAAGTATTACTTTCAGGGCGAGGGCCGGTTCCGCCCGGATACGCTCACCAGCCACATGTATAACTTCGCCGAGTTGTGGGGCGGCTCGGATAACATCATGGAAGGCGTCGAACATTGGCTTCTTCCCGGCCATGATTACCGGTTCAGCCACACGTATACGATGATTCGCGACATCGGCCGGGTCAGCTATGCCAATGAGCACGCCGCGGTCCACGTCGAGCCGGGCCGGCGGGTCGAGGCGATCACGCTGGCGCCGATCGAGCAACTGAGCATTCGCTGGAACGGAACGCCGCTGGGCAAGCCGATGGCCTGCGGCCCGGAGCGGCCGGTGCGCTTGGATCTGCCCGAGGGCATCGATGAGGGAACGCTGGAGCTCTTCGCCGGCGAACAACTGCTGCTCAAGCAGTCGTTTCCGCTCTCGCTGGAATCCGACACTTCGCGGCACGAGTTCATTCTCGCCGCCGCCGCGCCCGGCCAGCATGAGCACACCGAGCGCCTCAACGACCAGATGGATCACGGCCGAACGCTTTCGGGCACCCTGCGAAGCGCGCCAGCCGATTCACTGCAGCGCGGCCGTATCGCCTATCGCCTTGGCCGCATGGAGCCGGCCGTGGAAACCCTGACGCGATTCACCGAAAAGCACCCGGATGTTGGTGAAGGCTGGCATCTTCTGGGCATGGCGATGCTCGAAGACGGGAAGGTCGAGGCGGCGGGCGAAGCGCTGGACCGCGCGCTCGCGGCCGAGTCGCCCTGGCCGGGCGCGGCGTACCACCGAGCCATTCTCGACCTTGCCGGCGGTCGGGCCGATGCAGCGCTCAACCGCCTGTCACGCCTGATCGAAGCCCAACCCGGCCATTACGAAGCCCGGTTGCTGCACACCAAGCTGCTGGCTCGACAAGGCGACCGACGTGACGATGCCCTCGGCCAGGCCCGCAAGCTGGAAGAACGCGACCCCGCCGACCCTCGCGCTGCCTATGTCCTGATGCGAATCACAGAAACATTGGATGATGAAGCGGCCCATCGGCGCGCTTTGGATGGCTTCAACCGCCTCATGAAGGAACCAGGTGCCCAGCGTCGCCTGAATGAGTTCCAGCAGGCCGGCAAGGGCCGGTTCATTCATCCCGCCCGCCTTCAATCATTCTGAATCCGCGGCTTAGCGATCGAGGTGGTCCGGAAGCCTTCAGGGTTCGCCGCTGAATCCGGAAATCCCGATCACGGCGACCCGGCGAAGCAGCACCGATCATGCCCATACCCCCGGGCTGATCGATTAAAGCCCGAGGACGAACCGCTCGATTCGCCGCAGGCAGGATTCACGGGCTTCATGGAGAATGTAATGCCCGGCGCCCGGCACGGCCTGGTGTTCAACGGGTATCCTTGCCTGCTCAAGAGCCTTGGCGAAATTCAAAGTCTGCGCCGGTGGCACGCCCCGGTCCGCCTCGCCATGCATCAGCAGAAACCGAGGCGCATCGGCTCGTCCTTTCCATGCCGTCAGCAAGGCGATCGGCGAAGCCGCCTCGGCACGATCCTGTATCTCCGGTTCCTCCAACCCGCCGCCCAGGAGAAGCTCGACATGTCGCCTGAAAGGGAACCCCTGACCGCGTAGGGTGGCGTACCGGAGATCATGGACCCCGCACAACGATATGACCGCGACAACGGCCCGATCCTGAGAAGCCACAATCCGCCCGTCTGCCATGATGCCATGGCGAAGCCCGGCGGCGGCGGCCAGGTGGCCGCCCGCTGAATGGCCCAGAAGAACCACTCGCCGCGAAGAATCTCGACGGAGGAATTCGATCGCCGCCAGCACATCCTCCAGACACGCGGGAAACACCGCGTCATCGGATCGGCGGTAGTTCATCGTCGCCGTTGCGATTCCACGCCGCGCAAAATGCTGCATCTCCGGGCAGAACACATCCTTATCGCCCTTGTCCCATCCCCCACCGTGAATCATCAGCAACAGACAGTCGCCGCGAGGCGACACGGGAACCGCCAGGTCAAGCGTCAGTCGCTTGAGAATCGATGGGGCATAAGAGATGCCTTCCCGAATCCGTATCTCATTCATCGTCATCAAGACCATTAGACCATATCGCCCACCTCCATGAACCGCTCCCATCAGCACACCGCATCACGATCGAGCATGCTCCGACCGGCGGGAACTTCTCGACCGACGCGGCTCGAATCCAGACCAAGGCGCCACCAAAGGTGATCGTTCAAACCCGACCCGCGGCCAATCGAGCCACCGGGCCGCTTTCGGCATCGGCGGCTCCAAGCTCCTTGACCGCCTCATCGAGAAACCCGCAAACCGCATCGCGATCAAGCTGCTCGATCCGGCCACGTTGTCGAAGCTCGTAAGCCCTGGCGACGATGGAACGAGCCGGCCCGTGGTCGAGATACCACGCCGCACCGGCCAGTTTGCTGACCAGTCGGCCGGTGGCGCGAAACATCGCAGCGCGGCAGGCATTGAGCACCGCGTTCATGCCCGTCGGATCGTCGAGGGGATGGTGAATGGATCGGCGATGCCAGTCGATCATGCCGCGGAACTGAAGCGATATCCACTTCGGCGAAATCTGGCCGATCGCGGCGCGCGGCGGTGGGCCGTGCAAAGCCCACGCATGCTCGCGGCAGCCGGCAAGATCAACGATCAGTTCCGACTCCCTGCCGTGAAGATGCAGGCGCGGCGGGTTCCGGGAAAGCAGATCAGCGCCAAGCTCGAAGCTCAAAGGCGGCCTGGGATGGGCTGCGATGCCAGCCCGCATCACAACCAACTCAAGACCTCGCGCTGGGCAGGGAAGTCGATCAGGATGCAGATGTTGGCAGATCAATCGCGCCCGATCCGGCAGCAGCCGGCCGTGGACCAGGACCAGCACATCAATATCGCTGAGCACGGGCTGAAAGTCGCCACCGGCGACCGAACCAAACGGATAGATGCCCGCCACCGCCGGCCCCAGCTCGTTGAGAAGGCGACGAGTCAGTTCCGACAGATATGGACGGCACATCGACTTCACGGTCGGCGTTTTCGCCAGGGACGGAGAACCAGAAAGCTCACGCCCCCGACTTACCCCATCTCCATACGGCCCGCCCAGACCACGATCCCCCGAGCTTTCATTGACTCGGCCAGCCTGACCTCATAGCCTAACGAATATCCATTCACCCCCGGGAAGAGAGGGAATCGATGAAAAGATTGTCTGGTTTGTTTTTCGTGCGGCCGTTGGGACTTACCGCCGCGCTATGTGTCGCGATGCCGGGGGCGGTCAATGCGGAGGGTCCGAACACCTCGACCGTCCGGGTCGCGACGGGTCTGAGTTCTCCGCTTTTCGCCACCGCGGCACCCGACGATCCCAGCCGACTGTTCATCGTCGAGCGCGGCTCCGGCGGGAATGCGAATATTCGCATCCTGGACCTGACCACACAGACGATGCACAGCGAGCCGTTCCTCACTGTACCCGGTCTCATTACCGGAAATGAGCGCGGCCTGCTGGGCATGACGTTTCATCCCGACTATGCCGACAACGGACTCTTCTACATCAATGCCACGTTCTCCGGCGGGACACAGGGCATCACGCGCATCAGGGAATACTCGGTCGCCGGTGATCCGTTGACCAGCAATATCGCCGATGCGACCTCGGCACGCGATCTGCTGAGCATCGACCAGCCCTTTAGCAATCACAACGGCGGATGGATCGGCTTCAACCCGGCCATCGAGCCCGGACAGCCGCAATACCTTTACATCGCCACCGGAGATGGCGGAGGAAGCAATGATCCGCTGAACACTGGACAGCGCCTGGACACGCTTCACGGCAAGCTTCTTCGTGTCGATGTCAACAGCGATGACTTTCCCGATGACGCCTCCCGCAACTATGCGATTCCTTCGGACAATCCGTTCGTCGGCGAGACCGGGCTGGACGAAATCTGGGCCTACGGGCTTCGCAACCCGTGGCGGAACAGCTTCGATCGCATGACCGGCGACCTGTGGATCGCCGATGTTGGCCAGAACGCGCGCGAAGAGATAAATTTTCAGCCCCATGACAGCCCGGGGGGCGAGAACTACGGCTGGCGATTACGTGAGGGAACCATCGAGACCCCGACCGGCGGTGTCGGCGGCCCACCGCCTCCGGGCGCGATCGATCCCATCTACGAGTACACCCACGGCACCGGCCCCTTCCAGGGGCAATCGGTCACCGGTGGCTACCTCTATCGCGGCCCTGTCACGGAACTACAGGGGCTGTACATCTTCGCCGATTTCATCTCGGACAACATCTGGGCGCTCGATCCATCGGACCTCGCCGATCCGCAGGTGGTCCGAATCAACGACTGGCTCACGCCCGATGTCGGCCAGATTCAAAATATCTCCTCGTTCGGCGAGGATGCAGTGGGCAACCTCTACATCGTCAGCCTCAATGGCCATGTCTTCATGATCGTTCCCGAGCCGGGATCAATCGTGCTCCTGGCTGGCGCCGGGCTTCTGCTGGTCAGACGGAAATGCAGGGCGTAGAACTGGGCCGAAACGCTGAGCCGTTATCTGGATGACGGTCGGCTGGCGATCGACAACAACGCCTGCGAACGCAGTCTGCGCGGCAACTCGATCGGAAGGAAGAACTGGCTGTTCACCGGCAGCCAGGCCGGCGGCCGCGCCGCGGCGGCTTCCGGGGGCGGCGGCCATGTTCAGCCTCAACAGCAGCGCCAAGCGAAACCAGATCGAGCCGACGGCCTACCTCAACGACCCCTTCACCCGCCTGCCCGAAACCTCAACCGACAAGCTCACCCAATCCCTCCCCGATCACCGGCAACCCCCGGCCTGAACCCGTGATCCCATCAGGGTTCTTACGGCTTCAAGGCTAGGGGGTTGACGGAACGCTTTCGCCGAATCCACCTTAACAGCGCGCCCAGTTTTTGCGGAGCAGCTCAAGCAAAAACACGATGAACTTACCGATGCAGAAATACTGCGCGCCTCCCAGCACGAAGAACCCAACTGCGTTCATAATTACGTAGCGCATGAAATCACTGGTGTTTGCCTCGACAAAAGGGCCAAGCCAGACATCGATCGGTAATATCAGCCATCCCAGCGGAAAATCAATGGCCAGGAACACGGTCCATGCCATTACAACCTCCCTTGACTCCGAAAAGTGCGTGCCGATACAAATTGCCATGGCGATTACTGCGATGCTGTGCATGATTAGAAGCAGCCATGGGATTGTCCAAACCATACGTGACATTCTGCTCAGCATAAGCTATAGCCCTCGCCAAGCCCAGACGTGACAGTTGCGCGAGAACCAGGTGTAGTCATATGTTGCGACCGGAAAAATGCACTTATCTCGTTTGACGGCGGGACAAACTTTCTTTTGTTGACAATCTCCCGTTGCCAGAGGCTCACGCGAAATCCGGCCTCCCGCCCTGGTACCCGACTGTTTGCCGTAGCAATTTCGGTTCGGACCATCGCAGCAGATGTACGAGTGTGTTGGTCGCAGCGACCAGGGCATTCCTCCACCGTAGCCGGCGAGCCACGGAACGCCAGCGAGTGGTCGTTCGCAAACCCATAGCGATACTTTGGCCACGACCCGGCGCTCCATCCAGAATATGGGATTACTTCCATCAGCGGTTAGAAACGGACCGTATGGGTCATACGTAGACATCCTTTCTGATTCGCAGCAATCCCTATCTGGGTCGTACCATTGACCGTCATTGGAGTTGCCGCAGCAGCGGAGGTTGACCCGATGGCCACGCGTGACACCGCCGCAGCACTGTTTCTCTTTTGAGGAAGCGGCAGCGATCGTATCGAGCCGCCTCTGCTTTTCCGCACGTTCATCGCGAAGTGCTTCGTAGTCATACTCAGTTACTACATGCTGATTATATGGATCAACGTCATTCGCTACCGGCCACAGCCCCATATCGGCTCGCATCCTTGCATCGCGGGCTCCCCTCTCAGCACGACGAAGCGAGCTTTCCTGCGAGCGGATGATTTCAGGGTTACCGAATCGTGTCTGTTGATCTGGAAGCTCGGCGACCGAAAGCAGCCCCATCGGATCCACCCCGCCCCACCTGACGAAGTAGCCGGCGTAGAGATTGCCGCCATCGACATAGCCCAGCGGGTCGCGTTGCATGAAGCGGCCCAGCAGTGGGTGGTATTCGCGCCCCCGGAAACGGGCGTGGTAGGTGCCCATTCCGGGGGCGGGATTCCAGCGGTAGCCGGTGCAGAGGATTTCATTGCCAAAGGCGCTTTCCGTGCCCTCAGGCTCATCATCGACCTGCTGCAGTGACCAGTCGGGCTTCAAGAACGTCACCCGCCCATACGGATCGTACAGGTAGCGTTCGACCGGACCATCGGGCATAGCGTTGGACATCTCCCGCCGCGCTAAAGCGGGCGGTGGGCTCTGGCCGGAAGATTTCCGCGCTGTCAGCAAAATTCAAACCCCGTGAGCGCAGGGCCGGTCGGGCGAAAAATGCCCAGGAAACCGTCGGCCCGACACGCACAAAGTATACCCCGCGATCCGCGATTCTCCTACCCCGGCTTGAAGACGATCGACGATGGCCGAACGCCGGTGCCGGAAGTCCACTTTCACGCTGACGGTTCAGGATCGCACCCCACGCCCCGGCATCCCGCAGCGACCGCCGTCGCCGCGCCGGAGCCCGACCAGCCGTACCAGCCCCCGCCGTCAGTTCATCAAGGTGTTCACCCCTACCCATGGCATGACAATAACGCAGACATCGCGAAAGACGGGTTTGGTGGAACGGATATTGGCGCCGGACATCATCCCCGCAAAGCGAATCGTGCATCGCGGTCGATCTGACCGAACGGCTACCGATCGATGCCCAGATACATATCCCGGCCGGGAGCCAGAGCCTCGATCTTGCGATCGGCGATCGAGCGTTTGAGCATCCAGAAGCCGCAGTCCGGATGAACCCATCGAACCCGCCCCTCGCCCAGCACCCGCTCGGCCGCTTCGATCCGGCGGGCGATCTGCTCGGGCGTTTCAATGTAGTTGACCTTGATATCCACGACGCCGATTCCCAGACCGATCCGGGGATCGATCTGGGCGAGCGCCTCGAGGTCCGATGCGGGCCGGTGGGCCAGTTCAAGCACCAGATGGTCGCAGTGCAGTTCATTGAGAAAGTTGATCAAGGGCTCCCATTGGCCCTTCTGGATCGTCTGGCCGCCGTAGTTGCCAAAGCAGAAATGAACCGCACGCCCAACGCCCTTGTCCACGGCGTCGAGCACCCGGTTGATCGCCCGCGCGGCCATCGGTCCATCCTCGGGCCTGCCGGGGATATTGGCCTCATCGATCTGAACGCAGGAACAAGGCAGACCTTCGACCTGCTGGGCCAGAACATCGGCCACGGCCATCAGAAGCTTTTCGAAATCTCCGTAATGATGGTCCAGCAGCGTTCGGGCGAGCATGTACGGACTGGTCAGGGTGAACTTGAAGCATCCGTTCGCCACGGATGCCGCCCGACGGCAATCATCCAGCAGGTTCAGCGAGCCTTCCCCAAGCGGCCCCTCGACCACGCCGGCGGGCCTGTTGCGAAAACCCATTTCCCGCCTGGCGTTGAAGGCACGCCAATCACTTCGGCCCACATCGCCGCGCACACCCGCCATGGCCCGAATGAAGTATTCGATCATTCCGTTGGTATCGGGATGGTTGACGTCGAACCGATATAGCTCGCCGTCGGTGGGCAGATCGATACGGGCTTGTCGCTGCATGTCGAAGACCACCCGTGTCGCATCGATCACGCCCTGCTCGCTCGGCAGGGCGATCAGCCAATCGGGAACCGGATAGGAACCGACCGTGGTGGTCAGAATACGGGGGGCATCGCTCGTCATCATTCAAGTTCCTGGATCATCGGTCGCCGGCCGCGCTGTGGAATCTCCAGCCCGCGATGCCGATCGGCTCAGTGGACGGATTGTATCCAACGCCTGCTCCGGAACCTTGCCCGCGAATCTGATCGACCGTCCGGCTGATGTCTTGAAGGGATCAGCCGGCCGTGGTTGTTCCAGGCGCGCTCCAGTGGGTCTTGTTCAACATGTGAATCTCCACTACCGCTCCATCTTCCGATTGGATTGGCGAACGAACTTGATTTTCAATCGCAACGGTTCGCCCAGGCGATCAAGCCATTCTGATGTGGCCTCGTTGCCGCCGGCAAGCCACCGGGCGATGCTGGGGCGGGCGATACCCGTCTGGCGCGAAAGCTCCGTCGTGGTCATCTCCAGCTTTTCCATACGTGCTCGGACCTGTTCACGCAGATCATCCATGGCCGGTTCCTTCACGGATCGCTAAGTGGTCGCGGATCGCCTTGGCCAGTGAACCGGGCATCCGCTCGAGTTCCTGTCGGCTGCCGGGCTCATCGATCCAGACGATCCGGCAGGGTGCCTGGCCGCCGCTTTGGATCAGCGCTCGCGATTCTGGGCCTCGGCCAGTTCGGCCCGCAGCCGCTGAATCTGTTCGCTGTTGAGTTGTGCGTAGTAGCGGCGATCGGCCTCGCGCTGTAATCGTCGACGATCGGGCGTGCCCACCGGGATCGTCTCACGCGCAGCGCTGGCGGCCTCGAGCAGACGCCTGATCTCGTCCTGGATTTCGGCGCTCGTCTTCATGGTGATCCTTTCATCGATCCGCCCCGAGTGTACCATATCTGATACACCATTCAAGCCTTGGGCTGAAAATGTTCCGAGTTTCCTCCAGGTTGCCCGCAGTCCAATCAATACATAAAATAATGGCGTTATGCATGGGCGTGTATTCGTTTATACGGCCTGACACACATGTCGGAACGACGACTTGAGCACTTTCTTACCGCGCATGCGGTCTCGCCTTGTGCCCTCATTCCTATAGGAACCGCTCGATCGGACGATCGTGAAAGCCCGGCACAAGCGTGTTGGAGTTGAAGGATGGTCCAAACCGTCGCCGCGCATACCTGCGTTGATGCCCTCGATCAGCAGGACCAGCCCGAACCGCCCCGGGACGCCTGAAACGAATCTTAAAGGATTTGCCTATTTCGCTCTTGACGGGAACGTAATCGGTCGGTATACTCCTTTTATGAGGCTCGGAGATGGGCTCCGGGCCATGAGACCGTTTCCAGCGGCCTTGGAAAGAGGATTCGGATGGTGAAACGGGGCGGAACACAGGCCGATTCGCGGGGCGAGCAAAGCTCTCACTTGCCCGCTTTCCCTGAACCCGTTGCCGCCCAACTCGTGCTGCTCTGCGAAGCACTGCTTCGCAGAACACGAGTCCCTGACGACGCCCCACCTGGGATCAGATTTCATACCCGTTCAGTCAGTTAGCGTTCGGCGGCGTGAGGCCGTCCGGGGATTCCCGGGTGTTCTTGGACTGTTCGCCCGTATCCGGAAGGAGTGTGTTGCGTGAGGAAATATGCGGTCGTTGCTTGTCTGCTGGTCGGCATCGTGCTTGTGGTTCGTGCACCCGGTTGTGGCTGGGACGGCAGACATGCGGCCGTCGAGCGCGAGAAGGCTCGGCGAGTGGCCGACGGCTGGACGTTCGTCGAACAGATCGGCAGTGTCACGCCGGACCCGAAGCTCATCTTCGCTATGTCGTTCGAGTCCGCCTCCAGCGTCACCGCGGTGGCCACCGGAATCCCTGACCCGATCAGCAAGACGTACCCGCAAGACACCGCGTTGTACCTGCTCGTCACGATGGGTTCGGACCCGAACAACACCTTCACGCTGGTGTTCTCCAGGCCGAAGCCCTGATGGCCAAGCGGCTCGCCGCAGCCCGACCACGACCAGACACTGGCACCGGCGTCCGTCGTCCGTTAAGCCCCGGGCGGCCGCAGGGTCTGCGGGTGGGCGATCCGATGCTTCACCTATTGGGTCGCAAAGCGGCACAATGCAAGGAGATGTCACGATGACAACGACGCGCACACTTTCGATGATCGGGGCGATGATCCTGGTGTTCTGCCTCACCCTCGCCGGCTGTCCGGGCGCTGAAGACCCGCAATATGAACCGCTGGATGAGCCGATCAATGTCTTCAAGAACATGAAGGCGGCGGTGAAGAACGATGACAGGGAGCGATTCATCGCGCTTTTTTCTGAACCTGTTGAGGGTAAGACGCGCGATGCGCTCGGAGTTGTTTTCGACTGGCTTACGGCCGCTCATCGTTTCGGCGAGGGACTCGCCGAGCGGTTCGGGGACGAAACCGAACAGATCGAGCGTTACCTTCCCGCAAACAGAATGGATGATGAGTGGATCGAAGGCTTCCAGATTGATGTGGACGAGGACAACGACCGGGCAACGTTCACCGCACCGGATCGCCGACCCGAGGAAAATGGCCTCGTACGCATCAACGGTGAATGGCGCATCGCGACCAAAGCTCTGATCCCCCTTGAAGAGGAGTTGGAGATGATGAAGGAAACGACTGAGCAGATCAACGCCCTTCGCCAACACCTTGATCAAGAGGACGCCACGATCGAATCGCTGCAAGCGAAGTCGCGGGAACAGCGGCGGTTGCGCGAGCAGCGGCGCATGCACCACCCCGAGGTGCGCGAGGACTCTGAAATGCCTGATGATGTCGAGGCTCCCGACGGTGTCGAGTTTCCGGGGTTCTGATCGTGCAACCTTGGCGGGCAGCGGCAGTCAGTACTGACCGCCGCCCGCCCGGAGCCACACAACCCGATCCTCCGCGCTTTATCGGTGCCCCGGACCGCCCCCAGCCCTGCCGGAAGCGCAGCGCCGATATTTTGGAGTCTTTCCGGCTGTGGACTGGATCACCCGGCACGCATGGAATCAGGGTTTTAGCCGCGGTCGATGGTTTCAACAACATCATCACCACCGTCGAGGTCGCCCTTGCCGACAGGGTGGTCCTGAACTGCCGCGCACACGGGTTCTACCTCGCCCGCGCTGGGCTGGTCATACGCCTGCCGAAGGCGCGGCCGGTGGACCTGGGGACGAAGGATGGTGCGCTGGGTCGTGGTGCGGCCGACGGAGGATGGTTGATCTTGACTCGCCTGGCGATCATAATACGGGAAAGTGTGCTGATTCTCGGGCCGGATGGGCGGACGATGTGCATTTTCCATCGGGTCTGATCGGAATCGTATGCATCACCCAACGGATGTGCGATGCGGACGAACGAGGTTCTCTGGCCAGGAGTGATGACGATGCGGAAATACCTGCGGGTTCCACAGGTGGGGTTTGTGGCGGTTGCCGTGGTCTTGACCCTGGTCTGGGCAGGGGGATGTGGCGGGGACGATCGCGATCAGAACGGCTCGCGGTCACAGGACGAGGGCGGCGCGCCGCCCATGGTGTTGGGGGACGAGGGGCAACGCCAGACGCAGCGTGCGCACCCCGGGCTGAACTCCTCACCCGATTCGGGCCAACGCGACATACGGGAAGCTCAGGCACCCAGCGCCGTCGGGCAACCCCACGACACGATGCGCCCCATGTATTCATCCCCCAGCGAGGTGATCGATGCGGCCCATGCCGCTCTGCGGCGAGAAGACTTCAACGCTTACGTGAATTGCATGACGCCGGCGTTTGAACTGGAACTGCTGGGGCAACTGATCTCTCTGGCATGCCAACAGGCCACGGCGGAGTTGCCGCGGTACGATGGCGCTGCCCTTCACCGTTACCAGGCGGCTCGAGATGCGACGCGGCAGTTCCTGTCAGCGAGGGGGATCGATGATCCCGCTTCGGTGCACGATGAGCATGCGGCGCTGAGGCAGCGGATGGTCGATGAGGATGCGCGGCCAGAACAGGTGCTGGCATCATGGATTGACCAGATCACTGAGGATCCACGAGGGCTGCTGATCGACCTGCTTCGGCACCGTGGTGAGTCTGCATTCATCAACGCCGCGGAATGGGAGATGACGACGGAGAACATCAGAATCCGAGACGATGAGGCCACCGGGACCGTCCGGATGAAGCACGTGACGATCCGCCAGGACGACATGCTCCGGCGTGTCCGGTTTGAGAAGATTGACGACGGCTGGCTCCTGGCGCAAGACTTCATGTTCTAAGAACGGACAGCCCGACCGGCGCGGCCTGGCGCTATCCATGTTCGAGCATGTGCCGCTCATCGGCTTCGGCCAGATCGCCGAGCGTCCCGACCGACCCGGAACCGAGGGCCGTCATCGGCCAGAGGATCGACTTCCACAACAACCAGCGTCCGTACTCGACGTTTGCCGGACGCACCCCCGGTCGAGGTCCGCAATGGCCTGTATATACAAACCGACCGGCCTGCGGCAGCGTAACCATGGCCCACGCCACCCACCTTATTCAGGCCGACCGGCTGTCCAAGATCTGGGGTCCACCCCTTTAACGAAAATACCGACGATGGAACGTCGGAATCGATTGACCTTTGAGTTCGGTACACATGCCACCAACCCCTGGTTTGCGGTCGCTGCGTCGTCTTGGGGGCACCTCAGCCATCGGCGTCAGATTCTGGTAGAAACAATTGATTTCCATGAATGTTCGAAAGGATACCACGCATGAACAGTCCCACCATCGCCGGAAGAATAGTGGCATTGACCGCCATTGTGCTCCTGTTCGGCTGTCTGGTCGCCTGTCAGACCCAAGCCTCGATTGTCGCGCGGTCTGTTTCAGATCCGCCGCCAGGAATCGACGTCAGTGCCGACATTATTGCGATCGAATTGGGTAATGGCGTCGCCCTCCGCTTTGCCGTTCACGACGGCTGGTTGCTGGGCCTTCGGGACGCCCGGTTTTCCGATGTTGAGCTAACCTCGGCCCAAACGGTTCAACGGCCTCTGATCTCACAGGAGTTCATTCAACCAGGCATCTGGCCGTTCATGAAGCTGGTGTCGGCCCGGCGGGTGGATGGGGCGGTTGAACTGGAGGTGGAGCTTTACGGCGGTTCCTCGAGGGAGCTGTTCATGGAAGAGTTTGTTTTCGCCCCGGATTTTGATGCGGCCATCGGTGAGAAGATCACAGCGGAGCTGGCGATGCTGCGCGATCGGGCGGCTGCGGCCCGCCAGCGGCTCGACCCGCTGGTCGCCGATGATGACTCGCTCAATCGGATTCGCGCGCGGCTGGAGCAGGAGCGAAATCGCACCAAGGATATTGACCCGGAAATGACTTGGGATGTGATCAACAATCGCAGGAATATCGAGAGATTTGAGCGAAACCTGGCCGAAGCCAAGCGGCGGCTCTACAACGATGCGGTTCGCACCGACGAACACCGCGCATCCTTGGCGGCGATCGAAGCATTCGAGAAGGCGCATCAGCAGCGAGCCGAGGAGGTCTCGAGCATTCATCGCGACTTCTACGCCTTTGCGCACCTCAGGCTTCCCTCGGAGACCTGCCGCGTCAATTCCCTGATTGCGCGAATCAATGCCCGTCGGCAGACGCTCGAGCGGGGCGGTCGGCTGGTCTGGACAGTTCGGCCGGTAACACGGCAAATCGCCGGTTGGGAGTGGAACGGATGGTCCCAGAGCTATCAGGTGCAGCTCGATCACGGGCATCAGGTCAACAATCTGCGCCAGATCGGAACGTGGGAGATCGGCGGCCAAGCCGCCGGTATGACGGTCGTGAACCTTCGATACCGAGGTCTGGGCGGAATCGAGCAGACCCTCGATGCGGCCGACCGGGGCCCTGGCGTGCGCAGCGCCTGGAGCACCACCGAGATGATTCCCGGCGCCGCCGGCGGTGCGCCGGCGGTTTCCCCTGTTGTCCCTCCCGCTGCCGATCAGACGCTCGAGGATCGCGGCTACGCACTGACCCACCGGGTTGGGGCTTGGATTTCCAAACTCGGTCGAGGCTCGGGCGTTGGCTTTGTCGACTTCCAGCATCGTGACGGCCTCACCCTGATCAGTTCCTTTGACCGCCAGGGGGCACACCGGGCTCTGACTGAGATTTTCCCCGGCGATCGGGAGTTGTCACAGACCGATGAACAGTGGTTTGCCAACACCGACCGCTTTGAGACCGAGCATCAGCTTTATCTGATGCTCAGACAGAACCCGGGCAAACATGAAATGACGACGCGTTGGCAGGAGGTCGACCAGTATTTCCGTGATGTGGTGTCCGAGAATCTCGGTTTTGTGCAGGTCGATCCGCTTCCGGGCGTCGGGTGGCTGGTGGAAGCCGGACGGGCATCATTCTTCCAGAGTCTGGCCGATGACCGCTTCCGGCAGTGGCATGCAACGGGCATGCGCATGCACGTCACCCATACCCCCGGATGGTACACCGAGCAGCACCGCAACGGCCCGGATCGACCACAAACACCCGGCGGAAACTCCAACCGCATCTTCGACTGGATCATCACCGACGATGTGAAAGCGCACTGGCGAACAACTCAGCAGTTCAGTCGTGAGGAAGGCATTCCGTTTTTCATCTATCTCGGTGGTATGGTCCGCCCCGACGGCCCGTTTGCCCGTCAAGTCGGCACCGGGCCTGAGAAATGGAGCATGAACATCCCCGGCGCGAACTACTCACACGGATACCCGCCGCTTGTTGGCCACAATCTTTATGTGCCCGAGACGCGCAAACTGCTCACGCAACGGCTGAAGGACATTCAGCGGAACCTTGGCTTTCAGGGACTGTGGTGCGACAGCTTCCAGAACATGTTCATGAGCCAGCTCAACTGGGGTGACGGCTCCGGAGCCCCGATGCAGGCCAAGTGGTGGCCGCTACTGGCCGAGTGGTCCCGCATGGGCATTCATCTCATGGCTGAAAGCCACGCCTTTCCGGGATTGAGCTGCTCAATTGAGGTCGCCGAGTGGGAACAGGCATACCACTACTTTCAATATGTCTGGAAATGGCATCGAGGAGGGTCGCAACGCAACTACACGGCTGAACAACACAACGAAATGACCTACCGATTCATGGCCAACAAATCATGGTTGGCGCCGGACAACGCGACCGTCGCGGTGATTCCCGACTTTTCGCGATTCAGTGCCGAGTACATGGCCGCCCTGCCCGATATGCGACGCAGTTGGGTGCTCCCGGGCGGCGCCGGCGTGCTCTGGATGCCGTTTGACACCAACAACCGGGGCATCTGGTTCAGCTATATCGAGTCCGAGGTTCCCTCCGGAGTCACGGCCGTATACCTTCTCGATTCCGAAGGCTCGAACGTCGGCCGCACCGAGGCCCGTCGAACCTATCGGCTATCAGGCGAGGATCTACCGTCGCTCCTGGGCATGGCCCGTCCGCCGCATGAAGATCCAAGAATGAAGCATCGCTTTGAGCCGGTCGATTTTGTCTTTCCCGAGAAACGTCCATGATGAACAGTGAGTTGCAGTGCGAAACCAGATCCCATCACCCCGATGATGCCTCAGGGGGGCCAAGTTCAGGAAACCATATTCGAGCGGTTGCCAGAAGCGATCATGTTCTGGTGTCGTTGGGTTTGATGTTCTGCTCTCGACCGTCGTGGTGGGCCATGGTGATACTGATCGGGTTGAGTTCGATCCAGTTCGCATGTACGCAACCAAGACAGATCAATGGGATCCCGCCGGATGCGGTGCAGGTCCGTATCCAATCGCGGTTGTCGCCGCCGGAGTGGGCACTTTTGCAGAGGCTGCTCTTGGATGAGAACGTGCGCGCCGCCGGAGCCTATTACCGAAAGTATTGGAACGAGTCCGGCCATCTGATCTGTATTCCTCGATGGGGCTGGGCGGATGGAACGGACGATGTACTTCAGGGGGTGGCGAATTTTCCGCTGGTGTACGCTCTGGGGGGTGACCGGGGGATCCTGGACCTTTATTATCAGGCGCTGGAGGGATTTCTGGATCAGTTTTCATCGGCGGAGGTCGAATACGCACCTGCCTATGGCGCACTGTATCGCGAATCCATGACGGCCAATGACTGGCACCACCACTCGGAGTATCTGACCGCATTCAATCAACTGGCGGTCGCCGACCCGCACAACGCGCATTATCGCAGCCGGGCGCGACGATTTGCCGGCTTCTATCTCAACGAGGGCCTGCCGGATGGTGCCGAACCGATCTATGACCCGGAGCGGCGACTGATCCGCAGTCTCATCACCGGAAGCCGAGGGGCACAGCTTGAGATCGAGCCTCGCTTCTGGGGACACCGCTGGGAGGAGTGGCAAGACCGAACCAGAGTGAAGGGGGATGCACCGCTGAACCTCTACGCGACGACGCAGCCCGCCCTGGCCTTCGCCCTGACGGGCGAGGAGCGGTACCGCCAGTGGGTTGTGGATTACGTCGAGGCGTGGATCGAACGGGCGCGCATGAACGGGTACATCTTCCCCGCGAATGTGGGGTTGTCGGGCGAGATCGGCGAGCACTGGGGCGGGCGTTGGTGGCCCAATGCGCTGGGCGCCTGGTCGCGCCGCGGCAAGGCCGGCTCGGACGGCCTGGGGCTCTTCCTGCCCGCGGTGACCGCGGGGCTTCAGAATGCCATGATCCTCTCCGGAGATGTATCGCACTTCGACGCCCTGCGACGCCAGATCCATGTGCTGCTCGAGAATGCCATCGAGCACGACGACGGTAAGCGGTACCCTCCGGCCGCCTACGAGGACGACGGCTGGGACGGCCGGATGCGGTTCGGCCGGCACCTGGTGAGGCTCTATCTCAGCAGCTTCCGGGAAGATGACCTGAAGCTGATCGCGGACGAGCGCAAGCTCTGGGGCCGGGCGGACCGGTTCTCCTATTACACGGGCTTCTTCTACCACGGGGACGACTTCGCCTGGCTCCACTACGTGCTGGGCGAGAACCCGGAGTACCCGGATCGGGTCATGCGTTCGGATCTCGATCGGATCCGCGCCCGGATACGCGCAATGCGGCAGGATGACTCGATCCCCCATGAGCGGCTGACCGATCACACGTTTGCCTTCAACCCGTTGGCGACCCACGGACTGTTCACGATGATCACAGGCGGCCCCGGACCCTACTTGGGCAAGGCGACGTACATGCTCTGGAGCGAAGTGTGGCCGTATGACCCGGAGGCCGGTCGTCCGGGACTGCCGCCCGAGGTGGCCATGAATGTTGAGCGGATCACGGCTGATGGTATCGAGTTGTCCGTGGTCAATCTCAACCAGACCGAGTCGCGTGTGCTCGTGATCCAGATGGGCGCTTACGGAGAAAGTCGCTGTGTGTTCGTACGTCGCGGTCGCGAAACGATTGATGTAGACAGCCATTACTTCGTCGTCGATCTGGCGCCGGGCAGCGGGGGAAAACTGATGCTTGCGATCGACCGGCGGGCCTATGCGCCACGGGCCGGGCTACCTTGGCTTCGACAACCCATTCCGCACGCCGCATCTTCCTCCTCCAGCGCAACCTCCCCATAACCCGAGCGGTAGCGCATGAACACCCTCTGTGGTGGTGGCGATGGTTCGAACGGGTTGCCTCTCCGCAGCGATTAACCCGTGGTCAATGAGCTCCCGACGGCGGGGCAGGCGGCCTCCTCGGCCGGAAATTCTGAATATGCAGGCAGCGCTTCACACGCCATGCGCGGGCTTGGTCAGTACGGCAATCGTTGTGCGATCAACCAGTCTCTTGGGTGTGCGAAAACGGCATACGACTCATCCATCGCGATGACCTCCGCGTTCCTGAGCCCGAAGACGTCCACCACATACCACCACGGATATTGTGGATCTGCGACAAAGTATGCGATAATGGTGCCTCCGGAGCGAGAGTGAGCGGCTGCCGGGAAGGTGTGCCCCGACCTGAGGTTCAGCGTGTAGTGGTACGGCTCGATGATGCGCACCTGATAGCTCGCGATACCCGTCGCGTCTGCCGCATCCTGCGCCACCGTTGGTCGGAGCTGGGCCCAAGGACGTGATTACAATGCACGTAAACGGTTCATCAACCCCCTCGGGTCATGAGCACGGCGACACGTGGGTCGTGGGGTGGCCAGCTTGTGAATAGGCCGCGCGGGGGCGATCCAGGAATACCACCCGCAGACCATCAACGGCCATGGTCTGTGCCAGGAGCGGACCTGATGCATTGTCCAGATCTCTTCTACTGGCGACCGGTTTCCCGCCGGTCCGATGCACCGGCCATCGACGCGGATCTCGTGGTCTACGGAGCAACCTCGGCGGGGGTGAGCGCGGCGGTCCAAGCGGCACGGATGGGGCTGCGCGTGGCACTGGCGGCATTCGGACGGCATGTGGGCGGGCTGACCGCCGGCGGACTGGGTGAAACCGACGCCGGACGTTCCGAGGCCATCGGCGGAATCGCCCGCGAGTTCTATCGCCGCATCGGCGCGCTGGTTGGCGACCAGAGTGTCATCCGCTTCACGCCCTCGGCGGCGACGAGCGTCTTTCACGACCTGCTGCGCGAGCACGGCGTCACGGTCCGCTACGAGCAGCATCTGGAACGGGTGATCCGCGACAGTGCACGCATTGCGGAACTGCGGATGACCGACGGCTCGCGCTGGCGTGGCGGGGTATACCTCGATGCGACCTATGAGGGGGACCTGCTGGCGAAAGCCGACGTCTCCTACCGCGTGGGCCGGGAGGACAACACCGAGTACGACGAGACGGTTAATGGCGTATACCTGTCGAACAACCACACGTTCCCCGTGGCCGTCGAGCCGTGGCGAACCCCCGGCGATCCGGCCAGCGGGCTGCTCTGGGGCATCGACCCGGAGCCGCTGGGCCCGATCGGTGCCGGCGACCAGCGCATCCAGGCCTACAACTTCCGCATGTGCCTGACCGACGATTCGGCCAGGCGGATCCCCATCTTTCGCCCCGCCGACTACGATCCGGCGCGGTACGAACTGCTGCGCAGGCTGATTGCCGGTGGCATCTTCGACTGCATCGCGCTCAACTCGCCGCTGCCCGACAACAAAACCGACATCAATAACGAGGGTGGCTTCTCCAGCGACTATATCGGCGGCAGTCACGGTTGGCCCGAAGGCACCTGCGAGCAGCGCGAGGCGATCTTCCAGGACCACATCTCTTACACCGCGGGCCTGTGGTGGTTCCTCCAGAACGACCCCGACCTGCCCGTCGCCGTCCGGGACGAGGCCGCGCCTTGGGGTCTGGTGAAGGACGAGTACCTTGACAGCGGCCACTGGTCCCCCTGGCTCTATATCCGGGAGGCGCGGCGCATGGTGGGTCGGCTGGTGCACACCGAGCACGACTGCATCGGCGGCGGGTCCGTTGGGGACTCCATCGGCCTGGCGTCCTACAACATCGACAGCCACAATTGCCGCCGGCTCGTCGCGGGCGGGCGAGCTCTCAACGAGGGTAACGTGCAGTTGAAGGTGCGGTTCCCGTGGCGCATCTCCTACCGGGCGATCACGCCCCGGCGCGAACAATGCACCAACCTGCTCGTGCCCGTCTGCGTCAGCGCCACGCACGTGGCCTATAGTTCGCTGCGGATGGAGCCGGTGTTCATGATCCTAGGGCAGTCCGCGGCCACGGCGGCGGCGCTGGCCATCCGGCACGGTTGCGACGTGCAGGAAGTGGCCTACCCGGAACTGCGCCAGCGGCTGCTGGCCGACGGCCAGGTGCTCGAGGCGGCTCGTCGCCTGTGGATACCACGCTACAAAGGGAGGTGACCTGACTACGGGCCCGGACGGAAATGGGTTCGAGAGTCTTAGACGGGGCGGCACCACGCGCTTGGTGACGGAAACAGTCGGGAGGCGAAAGGGGAGGCGTACATTTACGGTTCCGGGCCTGCAGGAATCAAATCCGCGTATCGCTCCGGGTCGTGGAGGCGGAACGCTCCGGCCGACCGAGGCGGATACCGCCCGATCGGCGGCCCGACTTCGAGACGCAGAGCCTGCGGTTCCGCCCGTTGGAAGGCGGCGAGTAGGTGCCGTTGGCCAGCGATTCGGACAGCGCACTCGTGCTACAGGTGCGCACGCCCTGCGACGTCCTGCGCGGCTGCCTGCCGTGACCCAGCGACATCATCAAAGCCCCACTCGACCCCAGGCCACCGGCGGCGCGTGCCCTTGGTGGCCTGTGTATGGGCGGACTGGTTGCCCCGATGAAGCAGCCGAGGGATGCGAGATCTCCGCTCGCGGGTTGCGAGATCGGCCACGCCCGGGTTCAATCGGTGAGGACGCAACAGCCAGACTGGAGACCAAGGTATAACGAATACGATGCGCGGCAGTGAGGCAAGCCACGTCGAAACCAGGGCGAGCGGGACGCGGGCGACGGCGGAGCGCGCCATCTGGATATGTCGGCATGGACATCGCGAAGACCAGGCGGACGAGCGCTACCGTGAGCGTGGCGATCGGCCGTTCGATCCCCCGTTGTCGCAGCGAGGGCGGCAGCAGGCGGCGGAGCTTGGTCAGCGGCTGGCGGATGAGGGCATCGCTGCGGTGTTCGCCTCCCCCTTCCGCAGGACCACGGAGACGGCGTGCATCGTGGCCGCCAGCCTGGGACTGCGCGTGAAGCTTGAGCCGGGCCTGGGCGAGTGGTTGCGCGACGTGTGGTTCGACGCGGCGCCGCAACCGCTCTGGCTCAAAGCGCACGAACTGGCGGCGACGTACGAGCAGGTCGACGCGGCGCACGAGCCGCTGCCGATCGAGCCGGCATGGCCCGAAGCGCACGAGTCGATGCTCGCACGCACCGCCGAGACAGCCCGCACCCTCACCGAACGCTACGAAGGCAACCTGTTGCTGGTGGGGCACGGCGCGTCGGTGGCAGGGGCGTCGCGCGGGCTGATGCGTGCCTGCGGCCCGGTGGGCGTGACGACACCGCTGTGCTGCCTGGTGAAGATCGCCTGCCAGCGGGGCATCTGGGGCATCGAGATGAACGGCTCCGACGTGTCGCACCTGCGCGACACCGACGATCTGTACTGGTGCTGACCCTTCGCTCGGTGCGCTCCCCGCAGAGCCAACGGCGGTGAGGGGTTAACAGGGTCTTCTCCGGCGCGGTGGTGTTGGCCATACCGTGCGACGATGGTGCCGCAGATCAACGGCCTGCGGTGGTGCGGATTGCATCGCCGCTCGCCTACGCCCGCCGCACGGGCGCGGCAATAGTGTCCGGAATGGATTTCAATGTAAGGTTTCTGTTTGGCTTGATTCGTTTTGGTGGTTCTTGCTTTGGCCGTTGGTTCGCCTTTGAGAGCAAGATAGGCGCAGCGTGAACGTGAAGCACGCGGGTCGCGAAGACGCCGTGCGAGTCAGCGGGCTGAGTTTTGCTGCCGCCGCTTGCGACGTTCCCGGTCGCGATCGCGTTCGGCGTATCGTTTCTGGAGGATGGCCAGGACCGCCTAGATGCATCCATGGCCGGCGGCGGCCAGGCACAGCAGGTTGAAGCTGTACCGATCGTGATTATAGAACGCCACCAACAGGGCGATGA
>JAFIFY010000099.1 GCA_020831765.1 Phycisphaeraceae bacterium
TGGAAGGCATCGTACGGCACGCGGCACATCGCTCACTGATCGGGCACGACGACGCCGTCAAGTACATGGTGGCCCCGCGATTCGCGATTCACCCCCCCCGGAAGCAACCCGGGAAGCCAACGCCCTCCGAAGCTTCAGCGAAGGAGAGACGCCCCGTGGCCATGCGCGGCCAGAGCCACCACGAAGACCACGAAAAACACGAAGGTTGCCTCCGTTGGCGGCAGGGAAGGGAAAGTAGAACAACCGATCGCTCACCTCTCGACTCCCCACTCGCGACCTTCCAATTCCCCTTTCCAGTATTTCGCGTGTTTCGTCGTTCACAAACCGCCTTGACTCCCAAGATGCCGATCATCAGAGGCTGGAGCGAATCCGGTGGGTCTTCAGATGTGACCGAAACTTGATCGGGGATGCACAGCGCCGAAAGAGTTTCAACGACGAAACACGCGAAACACACTAAAAAAGGACAGGGGGCAAGAGGCAGCCGATCGGCTTTACGTTGTCGGACGTCCCCGGAACCCAAACCAGTTCACCAAAGCTCGAATCCACCCGTGTCCGTTTGTCGGATTTCCGTATTCGCTCGCCCGTACGGTGCCACATGCCCGGGCCGGCACATCAAGGGAATGAACACCAGATCAGGCGTTCGAATCGGCGTTCCTGGTCCAGCATGACCTTGCTGTCGGTCACGGCGACTTGCCGGTGCTGAATGGAAACCGCCGCGCTCTGGCCGGGCGATGGTTCATTGCTGGGCTCATCTTCGGGTGCGTACAGATACCCAAGGTCTTCTTCCCCGAACCGGGCGAGCCTGACCTGGTCCTCGGCCGAAAGGTCAAGCGGCCCGGCCATCCGCTCGGCGGGCAGTCTCGCCCCGTGCTCGTCGAACGCCACCACGACCACGGGGCGAAATGGCTCGTTGCGGTTATACCGCACCACCACCGCGCCCCGCCCATCAACCAGCTCGACCCTGGCGCCGATCGGGAACGGCTGGATCAACCTGGCGAAGAGCGGCATCAGCACAGGATCGAAACAGTCACGCGCCGGCCCGCGGGTCATTTCCCACAAGGCGCGGCAGGGGGAGATCGCCTCCTTGAACACATCAACAGCCGTCACGGCGGCGAACGCATCGCAGATTCGGATGATCCGGCTGAAGACATGCTGCCTGTCACCCTCGGTGCCCTTGGGATACCCCCTGCCCGCGTGGTTTTCGTGGTGGGAGCGAATCACGGCGCGGGCGATCGCGGGGAACAGCTCCGGCAGCAGGTCCGCCGCGCGGTTCGGATGCTCACGGATGAACTGTTGCTGGCGATCGCTCAGCCGCTCCGGGGGATCATCGTAAACATCGGCGAGCGAGAACATGGCCACATCCGCGAACATCGACGCCAAGCCCAGCGGAACCAGGTCCATGGCCACCGACGGCCGCATCTGCTTCAGGCTGGTCTGGCGAATGCGCTCCTGGACGACATAGCCCTTGACCGCCGAACCCAGAACAAGCGAAAGATAGAACACCGATCCGGTGTGGTCGGCGATGTGGTTCTCCGAATCCATCGTCCGCATCACCATCGCGGCGGTGACGGGGTGATCGGCCAGATAGCGCATCATTTCCAGCGCCGCCGATTCCATGGTCTTGAAATCCCGGGTGCTCAGCGCCGATCTCCGGACCATCGTCCGCCCCACCTCGGTCATACAGCTTGCGATCTGCCCCTGAGCCTGAAGGGCCACCTCGCGATCTCGGCGGTCATCCTGGAAAGTCACGATGTCATCGAGGTACGCATCAGCCACACGGACCAGGGATCGTGGAAAGCGTCGCCTGAGCCCATCAAGCTCATCCTCGGCCAATGGCCGACCGGCCGCAACCATCACCCGCCCCTTGAAGACAAGCGGCTCGGCCAGCGTCATGCCGGCAATCAGCTCTTTGACAGGCAGAAGCAAAGGCATGGTCAATCCAAGCGCCCCCACCCCCGGGGACCGGCCCCTGAAGTCGAGCCACGAGCCGCCGGATTCGCCCCGTTTGGCTCAGGTCCGCATCTGAGGCCGTGGGGCCCGGCCGTGGTCCGGCCGGCCGTCGCCCCTGCGTTCACGGCCCCGGGCTGGCGGCCAAGGGCCGGGGCCGGGGGACCAGGGGGCGGTCGGTGGACGCACCGGCAAGCTTTGGACCTGATATCGGCCAACACCCCAGAACTCCGCCACCTCCAGCTCGAGGGACCGGTCGCGGCCGGCATGCGAACGTTGGCCGCGACCCGGAGTTGAACCGCCCGGCGGGCATCACCGTAAAGGCGGAAGGCGTGTTAGAATGCCCAAGTCTTGGCGGGCGAACCGTCGCCCGGAGGCGACCTGCCGCCGTTGGGGCATGATGCCCGGCGGCTTGTGAATGGACCGGTCAAAACCAATTGGAGTATTTTATGTTTCCTTACAAGTTCCTCAGCGTGGCGATCGTGACCGCCCTGATCGCGGGTGCTGGAATCTGGTCGGCCCATGCCGATGCCCCACGCGCCGGCAACCCGCTTGCCAATTCGATTGCCGTGGTCGATATCGCCGATGCGATGAACAACCTTCGGATCACCCAGCGTCTCCGCGCCGAAATCGAAGCCGAGCGAAATCGCCTGTCCACCGAAGAGACCAACCGCACCAACCAGCTTCGAAGTCTTCAGGATGAACTCCAGTTGATGGGCCAGGGTACGCCGGCTTTCCACGCCAAGGTGGCCGAGATTGAAGCCAAAACCCTCGACTTCCAGATCTGGCGCGAATATGAGGTGATGAAGATCAATCAGAAAGTCCTGGTCACCAACGAGCAGGCGTATCGGCAACTTTTGCAGGCCATCACGGAACACGCGCGCGGCAATGAGATCGGTCTGGTGCTCTTCAAGGAGCGCCCCTTCACCATGTCCGGCGAGCCCAGCCGCGAGGAACTGGAGACACGAATCCAGATGCGCAAGGTGCTCTACGTGGCCGAAGAGATGGACATCACCCGTGATATCGTTCAGGCGGTGAATCGTCGGGATTAGTCGCCGGTGCCCAAAGACAGCTTTGAAACAGGCCGCGCCGGCCCGAGCGGCGCGGCCATTCATTTGGTGAGCCGGCTGCCCAGAAGAACACATATGCAGTCTTTGGTGAGCTTGGTTTTGTGCCCTGCCAACCATTGACGCGGCCATCACGGGCCGATAAAGTAATTACGTTGTAACTACTCCCGGCCATCCGGGCCGCGAGGCGGAGGGTTTGGCCATGCATGTGAATCTTGTGAAGATCGGAAACTCGCGCGGCATACGCCTTCCCAAGGGCGTGATCGAGGCCGCGGGGCTCAAGGACGAACTGGCCTTGGAAGTTCGTGACGGCGAGGTGATCGTGCGTAACGCCCAAACCACCCGTAACGGTTGGGCCGAGGCGGCCGCGGCTTGCCGCGCGGCGGAGGAGGCTGCCCTGGGCGACTGGGACAACACCATCAATGATGGAGCCTGGTCGTGAAGACCGGTCAAGGGCAGGTCTGGTGGGTCAGTCTCGACCCGACAATCGGCGGCGAGATACGCAAGACCCGGCCGGCGGTGATCGTCTCTCCCGATGAACTCAACGCCCATCTGAACACCGTGGTCGTGATGCCACTGACCACCGGGCGCGTGTACCCCTTCCGAATCCCCACCAAGGTGCAAGGCAAGCCCGGCGTCGCGGCCGTGGATCAGGTGCGAACCATCGACAAGCGGCGACTGGCCAAGAAGATCAGAACACTAAAGCCCGCCGAACTGCATCGCATTCTTGATGCGCTGAATGAAATGTTCCGCCACTGAGGATCGCCGCGGCATGAGTATTTGTTGCGACCGGGTGTCGGGCGAGTCGGGCCGGAGCTTTGGAAGTCATCACCTCTTCGGGTGTTCGTGCCATCATCAATGCCGAAGAGCGGTGTGGCCTTCCCCCATGTTGATGAGTCAGGGCTACTCGAGCATTACGGCCCGCTCGCCGGGCGTATTATGATTTTGTCAGGAGGTGACCATGCTTCGACATGTGTTGGCCCTGACTGTTGCGATGGCTTACTGGCTGATTCCCGTGGCTTTTGCCGCCGATGATGCCGAGGTTCCGCCGGAGATTGTCTTTCCACCTGATCGTCGGGCGGTGATTGATGTTCAGCGTGACTTTGGCGCCCGGGGTGATGGCATCGCCGACGACACCGAAGCGCTTCAGCGGGCGATCGAGGCGTCGCGGGGGCGTGATCATTCGCGGTTCATCTACCTGCCCGAGGGTACCTACCGCATCACGCGGACGCTGGTGTTCAAGCCGCCGGGGGATGGCCAGGAGGGGTCGATGGTCGGGCCGTGGCTGTTCGGGCAGCACCGCGACCGCACGATCATCCGGCTGGATGATCGTGCCCAGGGGTTTGGCGATCCTGATTCGCCGCGCGAAGCGTTCCGGGGCGTGTCCCGGCCCGATGGCTCGCGGATGAACGCGGACTTCTTCGACCGCACCATTGTCAACCTGACGATCGACACCGGCGATAACCCCGGCGCTGTGGGCATCAAGTTCTACAGCAACAACACAGGACTGATGCAACACGTGATGATTCGCGGCAACGGCGAATGCGGGCTGGACATGGGCTTCAACGATCAGAACGGCCCGCTGCTGATCCAGGATGTCGAGATCGATGGCTTTGCCACGGGCATCCGCACCAGCCACATCCTCAACAGCCAGACCCTGTCCCGCGTGACGATCCGCAATGCTGGCCGCGTGGGCGTGGACCATCGCGGACAGGTGCTCGCGGCCGAGAAGCTGCGCGTGATCGGCTCGCCCATGGCCATCGAGAGCGGCCACAACGGTGTGCTTACCCTGATCGACTGCGTGCTCGATGCCGATGGCGCTCAAGGCGCGGCCGAGAGCGCGGCGATCCGGCTCGGACGCGGACACATCTACGCCGCGCAACTGACCACGCGCGGGTACCGCCGCGCCATCGATGCCGCCAATGCTCCCGCCGGCCATACTGATGGCCCGGACATCGCCGAGTACATCTCGCACAATGCCCACACCCTCGGCGCGGGCGCTCCATCGCGCGGGCTGGGGCTGCGGGCGCCCGATGAGCCGGTCATCGCCCTGCCCACCCGCGCCCAGGACTGGGTCTGTGCCAATGATTTTGGCGCGGTGCCGGGCAATGGCCAGGACGATGCCCCTGCGATCCAGCGGGCCATCGATGCCGCCGCCGAGCGTGGCGCTCAAGCCGTCTACCTGCTGGGCGGGCCGCGCGGCGATCCCAACTGGTACCACCTGCGCCAGAACGTGCGCATTCACGGGTCGGTGCGGCTGATCATGGGCTTCGGGCAGGTGCGCATCCTCGGGGGCGGGTCCGACTCGCCGGAATTTCCCGAGAACATCAGCCGATTTGTCATCGATGAAGACCCCGAGGGCGCACCATTGGTCGCTCTGCTCCATCTTCATGTATTTTCCATCGTGCCCACCTTCGGCATCGAGGCCCGCTGCCCGAAACGCACCGTCGTCTGCCGCACCATCGGCGGCGCGACCATCATCGCCCGACCGGGAACGACCGTGTTCATGACCAACTGCGTCGGCTACGCCTATCAGGAACCGGGCTCGACACTCTGGATGCGGCAGTGGAACACGGAGGCCGGCCCGCGCGAGGTCGGCATTAACACCCGCAACGATGGCGGCACGCTCTGGATATTGGGCATGAAGACCGAGGCCACGAGCACCAAGCTGGCGACCCTGCGCGGCGGACGAAGCGAAGTTCTGGGCGTACACAACTACAACACGCGCGGCGTACGCGACCAGACGCCCTTCTTCACCGTCAACGATGCCACGTTCAGCGTCGCCGGCTACCGCGAAGTCTGCTTCAGCGGTGCCTGGTGGCCCGTCACGGTTGAAGCCACCCTGAATGGTGAACAACATCGACAACCTCCGCGTCAGTGGCAGACCTGGTCGCTGCTGCGCGCCGGGGATGATCCGTCACCGGCCCAAGGCCCATGATGCTCAGCAGAGCCCGAGCAGGACGAGGCAATGGCTTGGCTATCGTCGGTTCGTCGAAAGGTTCCGACGCTCAACCGCGTGTTGACACTGCCAGACCATACGGATCAACCCTCGCCGGGCAGGCCAGCCCTGCAACAGGAATCAATGGTAAGGGTCTGGGGGCCGTCAGAGATATCCGGCCTCCTCAACAGTGACCGAACGCGAATCCGTCGGCTTCAGGGGAAGGGTTGAATGGTCGCTCTTGCCGCGCCGAATCATCCCGCCGGTTTGGCGTCGGCGTTCTTTTTGGCGTTGATGATGTCATCGACCAGGCCCCAGTCTTTGGCTTCCTGGGCGGTGAAGTACTTGTCGCGTTCGGAGGCTTCGGCGATTTCCTCGACGGAGCGGCCGCACTTTTCGGCCAGCAGTTCGTTAATTCGCTGCTTGTCGCGGAGGATCTGTTCGGCCTGGATTTTCACATCCGAGGTCTGGCCGTACACGCCGCCGTAGGGCTGGTGGATCATGACCTTGGCGTGGGGCAGGACGTACCGCTTGCCTTTGGTGCCCGAGGCCAGGATGATCGCCGCGCCGCTCATCGCCCGTCCCATGCAGTAGGTCGCCACATCGCATTCGATGAACTGCATGGTGTCGTAGATCATCAGCGTGTCATCCACACTGCCGCCGGGCGAGTTGATGTACAGGTTGATATCCGCGTTCTTCTTGATGTTGATCAGGTGAAGCATCTTCATCACCACGGTCGAGGCCGAGGCGTAATTGATTTCACCCGCCATGAAGATGATCCGATTCTCCAGCAGGAGCTCATCCAGCGTCATCTCCCGGTAGCGTTGATAGCCGGGGGCCATGGGCGGCATGTTCAGGGGTTGACGGGGGTCGGGCATCCCTCCGGGCAGAAGATTGGGCACTGCCGGGCGTCCGTCGGTGGAATCATGGGTCAACTGGGGTGCGGGTCCAAACATTCAGATTTCCTGTCAGTAAGCCGTGTTCCGATTCGGCGGCATCCGCGGGCGTCGCATTCATGCGATCGGCAATCATCCGCCAGGGGCGAACATGATACTTGCCCTTGGCCCATGGGACCAACGCAACGCCGACGCAGTTCGGCTTCAGGCGAAAAAGTTGGAAGAGCATCGGCCAGGGGGCACCACTCGGTCCATGGCCTGTCCGAGAACAACCTGACACCGACTCAGACCAGAACGCGGGGCCAATCGACTCGATGCACCTTGAATTCGAATGTACTTGCACCGGTCTCGTGGCCGGAAAGCTCGCCGGCGATCACCTTTCACCGGCGCTTGCGACCGGCTCCGACCCGCTTGACGTGTTCGGCGGCGTGCCACACGCCCTTGCCG
>JAFIFY010000106.1 GCA_020831765.1 Phycisphaeraceae bacterium
GGTGTCGTCAGAGTCGATGTCAAGCGCGGCGGCATAGCCGGTCGCCGTGCCATAGCCCATGGCCGTCCATTTCGTCTGGCCTATGCTGTTGTAGCGGGTCTTGGTGAAGATGCCCGAGGGCTGCAAGCTCATAATCACTCGTCCATACGGATCGTACAGGTAGCGTTCGACCGGACCATCGGGCGAACCATGGGGCAATTCTCGCCGCGCTGGAGCGGGCGGTGGGCTCTGACCGGAAGATTTCAGTTTCATCACCAAACCAAAACCCCGTCGCGAAAGGCCCGGAGCAACCATCTGCCGCGCAAGTGTCCAGCGGCTTGACATTTCCAAAGTATACCCCGTAAGCGCCGCATCGCCAGGAGCGGAATCCGATCAGGCTCCGATTGTCCGTTGGCCTCGCTGGCAATGGCCGGGTCAATCTCGACCGGCGATATGGGCTCGGCTTCAGACGGGTTGATCACGTTGGACAACGATAAAGGCTCCGGGGTATCGCTTCCGGGGGCGACTTCCGGGGGCGACTTCCGGGGGCGGCTTCCGGGGGCGGTGGTCAGGATGATCGGCGGGAATCGCCGCATGCGTGGCCATCACCGGGTAATTACAGGATGAAGCGGCAAGCGCGCGTTCGGCGATTCGGAAGGGAAAGCTCCACGGAGCGCCCGGAGTCCCGCTGGCGATCGAGGATCGCGTCTCCGGCTGTCCGGGGGCCGGGTTCCGGGGGCCGGGTTCCGGGGGTCACCTCGGCGGATCGTTACGCAAGCGTAAATCATCGACCCGTCAAAGACAGCCGCGAACCCGCGACCCGCGATCGCCGCCCGAGCCGGATTTCGGCATCAGGCGGCGGTGGCCGTCGTTCCGGTGCATTCGGCCGAGGCGCGGCACTGGTTGCGACCGCTGGTCTTGGCCAGGTAGAGCGCATCATCGGCCCTCTGGACCATGCACTCGGCCTCGTCCGGCCGATTCGATTCCATGGCCGTGTAACCGATGCTGATGGTCACCGGATGTCCGAGCAGCGCGGATACAGCGCCGGCCTGATTCACCGCGATGCGAAGTCGTTCGGCGATCATGCCGGTTTCCTCCAGCGTCGTCAGAGCGAGCACCATGGCGAACTCCTCCCCACCGAAACGGCACACCAGGTCCTGCTTACGGCAGGCGCGCTCCAGGACACGCGATACCGCCTGAAGAATCTGATCACCCATCGGATGTCCGAACTGGTCATTGATCATCTTGAAGCGATCGATATCCAGCAGCGCCAAACCCAGCGGCTCAGCCATTTCCGTCGCCTGCTCGACCTGTCTTCGCAGCACATCATCGAAGTACCGGCGGTTGTGCAGCCCGGTCAGGCCGTCGAGCATGGCCTGACTGGTCAACATGTCCATGAGCTTCTTGCTCTTGATCGCAGCGCGCACGCGGGCACGGAGTTCGGATGGATTGAAAGGCTTGGTCACATAGTCCACCGCGCCCAGATCAAACCCCAGAACCTTGGCCTGGGTTTCTTCCTCGCCCGAGAGGAATATCACGGGGATGTTATAGGTCGCCGCGTCGCTCTTGAGCTCGCGAATCACCCCAAAGCCGTCCAGTCCCGGCATCTTGACATCAAGCAGGACCAGGTCCGGACGGTACTGATGCGCCAGGGTGATCCCCGAGCGGCCATCCAAAGCGCTGAGGATGCGAACATCCAGTCCCTTGAGGCGATTGGCGACCAGCCGATGGATGTCGGCCGAGTCATCGATCACCAGGATTGTCGCTTCCATGGTCATGCGTCTCCCTTGAGCGGGGCTGACGTCGCCTGGCGCCCCGCGGCACCTGGTCAGTTCGAATCATCCGGCCCCACGACTCGCCGGCACATGTCGGCCAGAAGATCGATCTGGCCGCGCAACCGCTCGACATCCTCGGCGATCGTGGCCATCCGTTCGACCTGACGGGCCTGTTCCGTAATCGTGGGGAATCCATAACCGCCGGCCGCGCCTTTGAGCTGATGGGCCAACTCGCGGATGGCCGCCCAGTCGTTTTTCGCGGCCATCTCGGCCAGCACGCTGGCTCGTTGCGGCAGCTCGGCGGCGAAGAACGCCACCAAGTCCCGCATGTCCGGATCATCGGCGAACTCGCTGACGATGCGTGTTGAAGGACCGGAGGTTGCTTTATGGGTCACTGATTCCATGCGATACTCCGACTTTCCGCCTGATGAACGCTTCGACCGATCGAGCCCGATCGGCGCTCGCCGCCGTCCCCGCCCCCGAAGCGGCGTCGAGGCCCACGGCCGCACCCGTTGCTTAATCGGATGGTTGCGGAGCCGGATTGATGATGACGGGCGACGCGATTTCGATCACATTCGGAGGTAAGTCGGTCTGTGCGGGGCTGGGCGGATGGGATAACCCACCGACGGGCCTGGTCTGGTCGAAGCCCCGACACGCCGCGATTCACCTGGCCAACAATGGACCAGCCGGTTCCGGCTGGAGAAGATGGGGCGCTCAACCGCCGGGCTGGATCGAGTCTTGCCCGCCCGCCGCGGGCTCGGGCTCCCAGAAATGGGCCACCTCCGGCGCGTTGTGGGGCCGCGGTTCACCGTGAAACCACAAAATGCTGAAATCGCTGATGCGACGGGCTCGCCGCCGGATATCCTTCTTGAATGACCCGATCGCATCGGGATAGCGCTGCTGCCAGTAGTCGATCCGCCTCCGCCCGATCTGCCGCGCGAACCAGTAACGTTCGCGACATCGGCACCGTCGATACACCGCCTGGGCATCTTCGTATAGCGGTCGCGTGATTCGCTCGAACAGATCGGTGCGCCGATTGGTCATAATGAAGCCGCCTCCGGGCGACCATCGGAACCAGCATCGTTGCCCGCCGGTGTGATTCATGATCAACGGCCCATCGTAGTCGGCCAGTTCATCCCAGTTGCGAATGAACACCATGTCCAGATCCGTCAGGATCATCCGCTCGCTGATCGGGTAAGCCGGGTCGTATGCGATGAACTTATTGGTGATCCGTTTGAAACGAGGCTGCATCTCCAGAAGCAGATATCGATCGGCGAACTCGCCGAACCAATCCATGCGGTTGGTCAGAAGCACTTTCCGGTGCGGCACCGTCAGCGTCCGGTCGATCCCATCGGCCAGATTGCGAACATATCGCGCAAGCAGGCTCCGCCGGTTTTCCCACCAACTCGCGCGGTCTTGCCTGGCCCGGTCTTCCTCATCGGTCATCCATGCGAATGCGACGATGTCGAGTTGATTCATCACAGATTCCCGCCCAAACGATCCCCGAGGCGATACCCGGCCGGCGCACCCAGCAGGACTCGGGCATGTTACCGCGCGGATCGCGGCATCGATCGCGTGCGCCACAACTTCGCCGCCCGAACCGCGGCCACGATGCAAGGCCGCTATCCGGTGCCAGTGCCATCGAATCCGGCCCCATGAAGCTGGCCTGGCCAGCCCATGGAACTTCAAGCTTCCCGGCCAGGAGCTTGCATCCACGCGATCGGCGACATGCCGCCCGTCCGTCCGAGCCGGTGGGCGTGATGCCCGTGATGGGCATTGAAAAGACGTCGGCTTGAGTTCCCCGTGAACCGGGCTCATGGGCTTGAGGGATGTGGAGCCAGCGGAGCTCGATTGCGGCGATTGAAGACCGGAGGTGCGCCTTGCGGATCGGAAGCCTGTTGCCCGGGTCGGCGGGGTAACTCGGGATCGAGCCGGCCGGAATCGATCCGGATCGTGTCGCGTCCCGGCGAAGCGGTTTCAACCCGTTCAAACGCCATCGATGCACGCGCAGCCGTCGGATGGGGCGTCTGTCGGCTGACATTGACCACCTGGCCCTCGTCGATACCCTCGATCGCCTGCCGCAGCGGTCGCCGAGCCAGCATCTCCCCGGGGTCAACATGCCTCAAGTCTGTGTTGTTGATGTGGTTATAGAGTTCCAACGAGACCGCCTCACTGTCCTTGAAGGGCACGCGGGCACGCAGAATCCCGTTGGCGGGGTTGTACCAGAATGCCGCCTGCCGGGGCGAAGTCACGATCGGGTCCGGCGGATGGAGGCCCGTATCCCCTTCCGGAGCAATGTCCACCCAATAAGCGTCCGTGTCCAGGAGTCGGTTTCTCGGCGGGCGGGGTCCGAACCAACCGGGATCGAGGGTCAGGGGGTATTTGAGGTCCTCCTCAAAAGCCCTGGTCAGCGCGGCTTCGTAGCGAATTTGCTCCTCGATGGTCTGCCGCGCCTGGATCGTGGCTCGGACCAAGCTGCGATGGGCCTGGGATTGCTGATACCAATGATGACCCGCCACGCCCACGGCGGCGATCATCAGCAGGATCAGGACATTGAGAAGTAATCGCATGTTGGCAACGGTCCTGGTATTCAGGGGATGTGGCTGGGTATCGGCGGTCCGATAGCCCGAGTTGACTCAACGGCATTTCTTCCCCGGCTTTCCGGCTTCGGGCGGTCAACCCAATCGATACAACCGCACCCCACAACCTCGGACAGCACATAAACCACTTTCGCCGCTTGAGCTTATTTTCGGGAATACCCGGCCGAATCACCCCCGCCCGGCCCGGTACAATACCGCCGTGCTCTTCCACCGAATCATTCCCTGCCTGGATGTGAAAGCCGGCCGCGTGGTCAAAGGCATCAATTTCGAGGGGTTGCGCGATGCCGGCGACCCTGTCGAGGTGGCCCGGCGCTATGACGCCCAGGGCGCTGATGAGCTGGTGTTTCTTGACATCACCGCCAGCCATGAGGACCGGGGCATCATGCTCGAAGTCGTGCGCCAGGTCGCGGAGCATTGTTTCATGCCGTTCACCGTGGGCGGCGGCATTCGGACGCTGGAAGATGTCACGGCGCTGATCCAGGCCGGGGCCGAGAAGGTGAGCATCAACACCGCGGCGGTGGTCAATCCGGACCTGATCTCGCAGACGGCGCGCCGGTTCGGCCGGTGCGCAACGGTGGTGAACATCGATCCCAAGAGGGTCGTGCGCAACGGCCGCACCGTGTTCGAGGTCCACACCCATGGCGGCCGCAGACCCACGGGCCTGGAGGTCGTCGCCTGGGCGCGCCAGGTGGTGGACCGGGGGGCCGGCGAGATCGTCCTGACCAGCATGGATGCCGACGGCACCAAGGATGGTTACGATATTGAAGTAACGGCGATGGTGGCCGATGCGGTGGAAGTTCCGGTCGTGGCTTCGGGGGGCTGCGGCGCGCCGGAGCACATCCGCCAGGTTCTGCAAGAGACCTCGGCCGACGCCGCGCTGGCCGCCAGCATCTTCCATTACGGTATCTGGTCCATCGGGCAAACCAAGGAATATCTTGCCCGGCATGGTGTGGCGGTTCGGCTCACGGACGACCTCCCCGCCACCTCGAATGCCGGCGACCCCGATCCCCGCGGGATCGGCCCGGCCTGAACAACCCAAGAGGAGCGATTCTTGACCACGACGACCGCACACGGCCACACGCCCACCGCCGACGATCCGGTGCCGGTGGATCACTTCACCGAACGCAAGACCCTGGCCGACTCGGACCTGCGCAAATATTTCGAGGCCGCGGTGAAGTACGAGGCTTCCGATCTTCTGCTGCGTGGCGGACAGGTGCCCAAGCTCCGGCTGCGCGGCAGTCTTCAAAGCCTCAAGGCCGATGCCCTCGACCCCGTCGAGTTCGAAAAGTCCATCGAAGCCTCGATCTCCGAAGCCCAGTGGAAATACTACGCCGAGCACGGTTCGATCGACCTTGGCGTTGACTTCCAGATCAGTGGCGGCACGCACCGGTTCCGCATTAACATTTTCCGCACCCGGGGCCGCTCGAGCATCGCCGCCCGCCGTGTCAGCAACAAGATTCTCAACTTCGAACAACTCCACCTGCCCAAGGTCATGTCCCAGATCGCCATGCTCGAACAGGGCCTGGTTCTGCTGGCCGGCATCACCGGCAGCGGTAAGAGCACGACCATCGCCTCGATGCTGCAGCACATCAACGAGCAGCGGAACTGTCACATCGTGACCATCGAGGATCCGATCGAGTATCTCTTCACCGACGGCAAAGCGCTGATCAACCAGCGTGAGGTGGGCATCGATGTTCCCACGTTCGCCGTGGCGCTGCGTGCGCTGGTGCGTGAGAACCCGGATGTGGTGCTGATCGGTGAGATGCGCGACAAGGTGACCTTCGAGGCGGCCCTCCAGGCGGCGGAGACCGGCCACCTGGTTTTCGGCACCATTCACGCCTCCAGCGCCAGCCAGGCGTTCGGGCGCATTTACGACCTGTTCCCCGCCGAGGAGCGGGAGGCGATCCGCAACATGCTGGCCTACCAGATGCAGGCGTTCGTCTACCAGAAGCTGCTGCCCACGATCCGCGACGATATTCAGCGGGTGCCGGCGGTTGAAATTCTTCTGCAAAGCCCCCCGACGCGAAAGTTCATCCTTGAAGGGCGCGAGCATGAACTGGGTGAAGTGATCAAGGGCCAGCGACAAAGCGGCATGCAGACCTTCACCGACAGCCTCGTGGACCTGGTTGAAAAAGAGTACATTCACCCCAAGACCGCGCAGGCCGCCGCGCTGTCGCCCGAGGAAGTGAAGATGCGCCTTCGTGGCATCACGACCGACTAGTGATGCCCCACGACCGGACGAACGCGCCGGCCAATGCGTCGGCCCGGTCGCCGATCCTCGGCCAAACGCCGCCGATGCCGACCGGCACGAACCTCCCGGCGACGACCGCCGAACGTCCCCAGGCAATGTGACCCCGACCCGGACCCCCCGCCTATGCTTGCCGCCATTGAACCCAGCAGTGCCTTCCTGATGAATCCCATCAAGCCGCTCCTCATGTACGCGGTGTTCCTCGCCTGGGGCTGGTTCGCGAGCACGCGCGTGGACAAGTGGCTCGAGTACCACTACCTGCCCCGTCAGACCTGGAACGGCGCGGTGGTCGGGTCCGCGGCCCTGGGGCTGGTGGTCATGCTGCTGATCCCGATCTTCTGGGTGGGCCTGCCGGTCGCGATGCTGGTGATCGCCGGGACGTTCTTCGCTTACATTCAGTACCACAACGCCAAGGTGCGCCCCGAGCAGCGGATCAGCATGAATCTCACCCAGAAGTACGCCGAAGCGCGCGAGCAGCATCATCGTGAAAAGGCCCAGCGCGATGCCCCGCTGATCTTCCTCGAACCCGATGGCACGCACCGGGCGATTCCCGATCCTGAGAGCAGCCGCGCCAAGGTTCATCAGAAGCTGGCCGCGATCCTCGGTTACGCCATGCCGCGAGGCGCTGAGCGACTGGTCATCGGCGTCAGCGGCTCGCAGGCGGTCGTGATGATCTTCATCGACAGCGCCCGGTATGTGCTTCCGGGCTTTGATCCGAAGTTCGGCGTGGCCATGATTGATTATCTCAAGTCGCAGGCCGCACTCGATCTGGAGGAGCGCCGCCGCAAGCAGGTCGGCGATGCCCACTTCACGCTCAATGATGGCAGGAACCACATGCTCCGCATCACCACCGTCGGTTCGACGCGCGAGATCAGCCTCACCGCCGTGATCGACCCGGCCAAGGCCGTCTCGATGCCGTATACCGAACTGGGGCTTCTGGGCGTTCAGGTCGAGCAGCTTCAGCCGGTCTTCGAGCGGAACACCGGCATCGTGCTGGTCGCCTCGCCCGCCCGGCATGGCCAGACCACCACGCTTTACAGCCTCATTCAGCGCCACGATCCGTACATGCAGTCGATCATCACGCTCGAGGACGATATCGCCCTTGAACTGGAAGGCATCACCCACAACGCCATCGAATCCTCCGACAACGAAGCGTCGGTCGCCAAGCGGCTGCAGACGCTGATCCGCCAGGACCCGGGCGTCATCATGCTCAGCCGTCCTTTCGGCGCTCAAGTCGCCCAGATGGCGATCAGCGGCGCGGATGAGACGCGGTTCTACTTCGGCCTGCGGGCCGATGACACCTTCTCGGCCCTGCGCCAGTGGATCAAGCTGATGGGCGGCGCATCGGCCGCGGCCGAGAAGCTCGATGCCATCGTCGCCCAGCGCCTGGTGCGCAAGCTCTGCACGACCTGCCGCGTCTCGTACACGCCCGATGCCGGGACGCTCAAGAAGCTCAACCTCGGCACCGACCGAGCCGGCCGCTTCTACAAGCATTCGGGCAAGGTGATGGTCGATCGCAAGCCTCAGACCTGCCCGGATTGCCACGGCCTGGGCTACTCGGGGCGCATCGGCGTCTACGAGGTGATGGTGCTGGATGATGCTGCCCGCCAACTGGTCGCGGCCAATGAACTTGATCAGCTTCGCTCGCACCTGCGTAAGCGAAAGATGCTCTGGCTTCAGGAAGCCGGCGTCTTCAAGGCCGTGGACGGTCAGACCAGCCTCAGCGAGATCGGCCGCGCGTTGGGCAAGGAGTCGGACCGCCCGATCGCCCTGCCCGCTTCGGTCCTTGAAGAAGAGTAATCCCACGCGGAACGTCGGCCGGTCATCCCTCGGCCACGGCGTGGCCAGCCCCCCGCGGACCCCCGGCCACCAACCCGGACACGGCCGCGGAGCGAATTCAGGAATCAGCAAACCATGCAGATCATTCTCAATCTCGGCGTAGTGGCGTTTCTGGTCGGCATGACCTTTTTCTGGGGCATTCAAGGCGCGCTCAGTGCGCTGCTTCATCTGGTGGCCGTCGTCGTGGCGCTGGCGATCACCTTCGCCCTCTGGGAGCCGCTGAGCCTGAGGTTGGTCGAGACCGGAGCGCTTCTGGCGCTCAATGCCTGGGGCGTTTCGCTCCTGGCCACTTTCGCGCTGACCATGGGCCTGCTTCGCTTCGCGTCCAACAAGGCCGTTCAGAAGAACATCCATTTCTCGCAGGCCGTCAACCAGGTCGTGGGCGGCGTCTTCGGCCTGGCCGCGGGCATCCTGACCGCCGGCTTCATCTTCATCGCGGTCAGCTTCCTGCCCATCGCCGGTGACATTGGCGGCTATGACCCGCTGAAGGTGGAGCTCGATGGCCGGATCGCGGAGAACCCCGAAGGCGGCCTGTGGATTCCCGTGGATCGCTGGGCCGGAAACTTCATCGCAATGATGTCCAACGGCGCGATGCGCGGCGGTCGTCCCATGGCCGATGCCATCGGACCGGACCTGCTGCACGAGGCGGCCGTGTTCCGACTGGCCACCGCTTACGACCCCAATCTTTCCCTGGTCGCCGGACGAAACGCCGTCTCGCTCGCCGAGGCCCAGATGTACACTAACGTCCGCGAAGAGCACCTGCCCGGTGCCGCGGCGCGCAACATCCGTGGCCGGTTCAATGTCGAGGGTGCCAGGCTCCTGTTCCTTAGCTTGAATTGGGTCAACCATGTGGCCACGCTGGATAATCGCGGCAATCTCCGACTCCCGCCAACGCAGGTCCGCCTGCTGGTCACCAACCCCCAGACCCGCGCGCGACGTGTCCTCGAGCCCGTCGGCGGCGTCCGCCGCGACCCGGGCGGCACCGATCATCGGTTCTTCGCCAATAACATCAGCAGTCATTATCTCTTCAGCTCCGTGCCCGAGGGGTTGACCCTGCGGACCGACTGGGTCTTCTCCGTGCCTGAAGGCTTTGAGCCGCGCTTCGTTCGGGTTCGTAACCTGCGCATTCCCATCCGGACCTATCAGACCATCGATGTGGGCCAGATTGCCGGTCAGATCACGCAACCGGAACTGGCCATCAGCGGCCTGGCCAACGTGGCGATGGATACCACCGGCGCGGTGGCCGATATCCGCTTCGAGCAGACCGATCGACTTCCCGTGGCGCTGAGCAGCAACTGGGGCTTCATGACCGGCATCAGCGTGGAGAGTCAGGCGATTCGATCGGGAAGCAGTAGTGGCACACCGCCAGGCGGAACCTCCGATCCTGGGCGTGGTCCGCAGCGAATCGAGCGGGTCAACCTTCCAGCCGGGAACATCATGATTCGCGCCGAACTCACCTATGAAGACTTGCGCGCGGTCCTTGAAGCTGTCCGACAGAGCGCCGATGATGACCGAGGATTCTGGTTGGACTACCAGTTGCGCGGCGACTCGCTTCGGGTCGCACCAATAGGTTATTTCCGTATCGAGCAGGGAAATCGGTACCGCTTCAGCTTTGCCGCTTCGATTCAAGATGCTCTTGGCCAGCGCGGCGACATCGAAACCCGGCTCACTGACCGTGAAGATAACCCCAGAGTGTTCATCTACTTCCTCCTGCAAGAGGACAGTCGGCCGATCTCCATGGGCATCGGTTCGGTGACGCTCCAGGATGTAACCATCAGCGAAGGGCGGATGAACTGAGCCGCGCCTGACCGGCCGGATGCTCGAGCGCGCGCCCATTGACCTGGAGACCCATCGTTGCTTCCTTCCCTGGATGGTCAGCGTGTGCTGGTGATGGGGCTTGGCCGGTTCGGCGGCGGCGTGGGCGTGACCCGATTCCTGGTTGGCCGGGGCGCGAAGGTCACCGTCACCGACACGGCCGATGCCGATTCGCTGGCCGAGAGCATCGCCAGGCTCGAGGGCCTGGATGTTCGCTATGCGCTTGGCGGTCATCGCACCGAGGATTTCATTGAGACCGATTGGGTGGTGGTCAATCCGGCGGTGGACCCGCGCAACAACCCCTGGCTCGCGCTGGCCGGCCAGTGCGGCGCGAAGCTGACCAGCGAGATACGCCTCCTGACCGCCGCGCTGCCCGAGCGGCGGCGAATCATCGGCATCACCGGCAGCGCGGGCAAGAGCACGGTCACCGCGATGATCGGCCATGTGCTTCGAGCAAGGCTGGGCGATGACCGGGTCTGGATCGGCGGCAACCTCGGCGGATCGCTGCTTGGATCGCTCGAACGCATCCAGCCCCGGGACTGGGTCGTGCTCGAGCTTTCCAGCTTCATGCTCGAGGGACTGGACGCCGACCAATGGTCGCCCCACCTTGCGGTATTGACCGGACTGAGCCCCAATCACCTGGATCGGCACGGCACGCTGGCGGCGTATCTCCGCGCCAAGGCGGCGATATTTCGATGGCAGCGCGGGCAGGATGGCGATGCCGCCGTCCTCGGGCCGCTGGATGATTCGATCGCGCCCTCGGAAGTCCAAGCGCTTCAGCCCCGGGCCGGCCGCCGCGTCAATGTGACCGAAGATGAGGTCGATGCCTGGTCGATCCCCCTGCTCACCCCCGGCCGACACAATCGGCTCAACGCCTTGCTGGCCGTGCGGACCTGCGCCCTGGCGCTGGAGGAATCCCAAGCCCAATCGGACCAGGCGATCGACCCCATGTCGCTGGCCGGTGATCTGGCCGATTTTCCCGGCCTGCCCCACCGCTTGCAGTTTGTGCTCGAACACCAGGGCGTGCGCTACTTCAACGACTCCAAGTCCACCACGCCGGCCGCGGCCGTCATGGCCATCCGAAGCTTTCCGCGAGGCAAGGTTCACCTGATCGCCGGCGGCTATGACAAAGGTTCGGACCTTACCGAGCTGGCGCAAGTGGCGGCCAAGCGGTGCCGATCGGTCGCCTGCATCGGCGCGACCGGCCCGAATCTCGCCCGGCTCACCGACGCGGCCAAGGGGGACCAGGCCCAGGTCCTCAACTGCGGCGATCTCGAACAAGCCACCATCTGGCTGGCTCAACGCCTGGCCCCGGATGATGTCGTGCTGCTTTCTCCGGGCTGCGCTTCGTGGGATCAGTTCGAGAACTTTCAGAAGCGCGGCCAGGCATTCGTCAGCGCCGTTCTGGCGACCACGGGTGAGGGCTGCCCGCCGGTTCGGCCGCGCGATGAACCCACAAGCTGATCCATCGACCCGCCGCCAGATTCGCCCCGCCAATCGAGGTATCATGGTCACGGCACCATCTGAGACGGAAAGGGGGATGGTTTGCCGACCATTCAACCACTCAAACCGCCGCACAGGGTCATCCCCGCAAGCCGGGCATGCCGACCAGGCTTCAGCCTCGTCGAATTGCTCGTGGTCATCGCGATCATCGCGCTATTGATCGGCATTCTGCTTCCAGCGCTTGGCGGGGCGCGCGATGCGGCGGGCCGCGTACGTTGCCTGTCCGATCTGCGGAGCGTGGGCGCGGCCAGGAGCATGTATGCCAATGAGTGGAGTGGCCGGATGATCGCCGTGCGCCGTCTGGGCATGGAGCAATTCAGCCCGGTTCCGGGCCACAGCTTCCAGCCGCTGAGCTCGGACTGGGATGCGGGCATGGGTTCGCCCGGCGGGGAACTGGTGTGGAACGGCGTCCTGGCAAGCAACGAGGGCATCCTGATTGATCACGAGTTCCATGAGCGTGTCGATGCTTTGTTCTGCAATTCGCCGGGCGAAGTCGGCGGTCCTGGCCGCGCGGTGCTGGCGGCTGATGCCCAGTTCGGCGCTGACCATTGGCAACAGCCGGGTCAGCGTGTGGGCTATGGAACCTATCGAGGCCGGTCAAAGCTGCTGGCATCCGCCGACTATGCCCGCTGGCGTCAACTGGCCGGACCGGGCCGCGACCTGCACCTCTCCAGCGATCTCCTTGACGACCACCCGCAACGCTCACTGGGCACCTGCCCGATCGATGCGGGGCGCGGCATCGCGGGGATGGCTCACGCGGGCCGGGGCGCCAACTCCGTGCACGGCGATGGCAGTGCCGTCTGGATCGGCATGACCGAAGACGTGTGGCCGACGGCACTGGCCTCAGAACGGCTGTGGTGGAGTTATATCGATAGTCATGGCAACGACTTGAATCGATACGATCCCTGATGGCCCCCTTCGCGGCCCGGCGTCGCCTGTTTGACGATTCAATGCCCAAGAGCCCTCGGCCCCCGTCACACCCTCGGAACCGCTGGAAGCTCCCATATCCGAAGCCTCTGGCCAGCGCCCGAACCCGCACCGCCCAAATCACCCGGCATTTTTCGTGTCTGAATTGACAAGCCCGAGAATCAGGCGATACTACGGGGCTCGGCCGGAATCGGCCCGGCAGCGCATGCCGATCGGCCGACGGTTGAAAAAGCTTCGGAGATGCAGACCCATGAGCACCCTGACCCTTGATCAGATCGCGCCCGGATCGCGGATTAATCTTCGCGTGGTCCGTCGGCCGACGAACACCGCCGCATCCAAGACCCTCATGCGCCTGCTGAGCAAGGATGCCCATGCCCAGCGCGAAATCCGGCGGCATCAGAAAATTCGCAAGAAGCATTACGACCCCCAGCCGCGCGGCGGGCGGCTCTATGCCGGTCATCTGGTCAAGCAGTTCCCCATCAAAGGTGAGCTTGGCGAGAGCGGCACGATCCTGGCCACCGTTCCGGTCCTCCGCGATCTCAAAAGCGTGATGACCTTCATTGAAGTCAACACCGTCTGAAGCGCGCTTCCCCAACATTTGAACCTGTTCCCGGATGCTCCCTGTGGAGCATCCTTTTTTCTTGGCCGCGCCTCATAACCCGCCCCTGCACATCTTCAATCCCAGCCATCGCCCGGCGGATCGGCCCTGATATCCAACATGGTCAGTTGCGCCAATCACCGCCTTGGGCGCGGCCGGCGGCTCACCCCCTCAAGCGCGATCAACATCCAAGCCAACCGGGCCGGACTAAAATGCCCCGATGATCAATCGCCCCACCCAGGATGATGGAAGAGTTCACGGGGTCATTGTCGGCATGTGCCGGGATGATGGCCGCTGGCTGCTGATCCGGCGGTCGGCCCACGTCGCAGCGCCGGGCAAGGTCTGCTTTCCCGGCGGGGCGATCGAGCCGGGGGAATCGAGGCGGCTGGCCGCTATCCGCGAAGTGCGGGAAGAGGTTGGCCTGCCGATCATCGACCTTCGCCAGGTCTGGCACGATCGATCAAGCGACAGGCCGCTTACCCTCTGGGGCTACCTCGGGCGGGCCGAACATTTCAACGCCCGAGCCCAACCGCATGAGGTCGATGAACTGCTCTGGCTCGGCGAGCGGGAGATTCGCGCCTGCCCGGACCTTCTGGGCAACACACTCAGCTTCTTCGATGCCCTGCTGAGCGCCCGGGGCAACGGCCATCAAGCCATCAGCACCGCCGGGCATCAACCTTCCGGCCATCCCCGCGGCCAACGCTCGACGTAAGCCCCTCAAGCATCGGCTACACTTTCGCCATGTCCCAGGCTCTTGACATTCAGACCTTCACGCTCGGCGACTTTCAGACCAACTGCTACCTGCTGCAACCGGAAGATGGCGGTTGCTGGTTCGTGGATGCGGGGCAGGCCCCTGAGCCGATGATCCGCGCCGCTGAAGCCGCGGGCAAGGAACCGGCCGGCGTGCTGCTCACCCATGCCCATGCCGACCACATCGCCGGTCTTGACGCGATCACCGGGCGCTGGCCGGGGATTGCCATTCACATCCATCCTGAAGAAGCGGCCTTCCTCACCGACCCCTGGCTCAATCTCTCGGCCATGATGGGCCACAACCTCATCGCGCCCGAGGCGACCGGCCATCTTCAAGACGGCATGGAACTGCGCATCGGCTCGACGACATGGTCCGTCCTGCATACGCCCGGCCACAGTCCCGGCGGCATCACCCTCTACTGCGCCCAACTGGCAACGGCCATCGTTGGCGACACGCTCTTTGCCCAATCCATCGGCCGATACGATTTCCCCACATCCGATGGTCCCACGCTCATGGCCAGCATCCGCCAGCGTCTGCTGACCCTGCCCGATGAGACCCGGGTGCTGCCGGGCCACGGTCCGGCGACGACCATCGGCGATGAGAAAAGACTTAATCCGTTCCTGAGCGACTGATGCGCTCTGGCCGGTATCCACCGTGTTCAGGCGGGTTTGCTCGATGTCGGCGGCATCCGCCTTTGCTTGAGAAATCTCCAAGTGGCGAGGCGGCCTTGTCGAGTTGTTGACCTGCTTATACACTTACCCAGGCCCGTGGCTCGAGCCCCGGCTCCCGGCCCACCGGCCCCCGGGCATGCAACCAAGATCCCAATCCCCCACCCCTCCTGACCGCCGCCGATCCCCTCGGCGGCGGTTTATATCGCGACGATACGCCGATCACGCACCGGCGGACTCATCGTCACGCCGCGTGATGACGGCTTGAATCTTCTCGCCGAGCCGGACGGCGAAGATGGCGAACGGCTGTTCGCCCCGGCCACGCAACTCGCGCTGTGCAAGGTCGGTGTCCAGCAGACGCCCCCGCGTCTTGATCTCGACGACACCCGCATCGTGACGCAGCAACCATCGCTTGATCGCCTTGAAGCGCCACGGCAGCACATCCATCACCCGGAACCCGCGAAGCCACACACTCGACACCGGTTCACCGCCCGTCAGCAAGCCGCACGCGGCCAGCGGGCTGCACAGCTTCAGCTCAACGGCGAGCGATCCCATCAGACCCAACCGCTCGATCGCCGCATCCACCGTCCAAACCCAATCGTCCCACTCACCGGTCGGCACACCGATGGAAGAATCACCTTCAAAGGATTCAGGCTCATGCCCATCACGAAGCAACGTCGCGCGGCGATCCGCCCCGGTCGGTGATCCATCCGCCTTCCACCACAGAAGCATCTGCGTCAGCTTGCCGCCTTCGCTGATCAACTCCAGGGTTCCATTCGGCGCAAGCTCCGCGGCCTGGCGGATCGCAACGCCCGGCCCCAGCTTGATCACGCCGCCCCTGGCATCGGCAATGATTTGCCGGATCGTCTCGACGCCGGGTTGGTAATCTTCAAGCCGCACCATCCGGCGTCCGGCCGAACGGCGTGATGGGTCCATATGCACCCATCGTCCCTTGATCTCAACCTTGGCCGCATCACCAACCTCGGCCGGCGCGCCGGTGTTCTTGGACATCATCCATGCCCGGACCGGCTCGATATCCAGGCCTTCAACCTCCAGCCCGCATCGCACCATGCCCAGGGCGTCGGCCCCGATGCCGCAGGCCAGGTCCATGATCGGCCGGCGCGGCTCATCGCCGCCATCGCCCATCAGCCGCGCCAGGCGATCGGCCTTGTAAAGCGCTGCCAATCGGCTGGAAGCCTGCTCAGCGCCCCGCGGGTCGGCCCATAGATCGCCATGGTCCCGCGGCCATTTTTCCTGGAGTTTTCGCCGCGCACGGCCCAGCGCCACGGCCAGGCGAACCTGTTGCGGATCGGCGCTGCGTCGAAGGCGCTCGATCGCCGCGGCGTTGGCCGGGTCGATGCCGCGTGCCTGTTCCAGCAATTCGGCCATCGCTGGCGAAGCCAGTGTCCGCCACTCCTCGACCGAACCGAGCGAATCGGACGACTGCTGGGATGATGGTTCGCGTTCAGCCACGTTCGTAAGCGCTCAGCAAGCTGATGATGCGGGGCTGGTTGGGCCGGAGGCGCAGGCTCTGGCGCCATGCTTCGATCGCCTGGCGATGCAGGCTTCGGTTGGCTCGTTCGCCCTCGATGTACAGGGTCATGAGGCAGACGCCCCGCCCGTTGAGCAGGCGATGGAGCTCCGGATCCTCACCGCCGGCCGCTTCCACGCGCAGAATCGCGGTATCGAAACGGTCAAGCGCCTGGCGATAGTCCCGCAATTGAAACAGCGCGAATCCCCATCGCTCCAGCACCTCGACCCCGCCCACTTCCTCATCGATCGCGGCCAGCAACTCGATCGCCTCCTCATACCGCCGAATCTCGATCAGGGAACGGGCCATCCCCATTCTGATCCAGGGGTCGATCGTCTCCAGTTCGGCCGCGCTTCCGTACGCCTCGACGGCCTCTTCATATCGCCCCGAAACACGAAGGGCCTCGGCAAGCTGACTCCACGCCTCGACGCTGTAATGGTCCAGCTCGACCGCCCGACGCGCAAAAGGCAGCGCGTCGCCGGCGCGCCCCGTCTGCAAGTAAGCCGCCGCGAGGTGATGGTTGGCATCGAAGCCCGATGGATCGATGGCCAGCGCACGAAGGTAACCGCGGATCGCCTGCGGAATCTGGTCCAGGAAATGGTGCATCTGCCCGACCTTGAACTGCGGGTAATACGCCGTCGAATCCAGCTCGACCGCCCGCTGATAGCTCCTCAGCGCGATGGCATACTCCCCGGCATCGCTGTAAATATCGCCCACGCCCACATGGGCCGGCACCAGTCGCGGATCGCGCTGCAACGCCAGTTGAAACGCCGCCAGCGCCGAGGCCATACGCCCCTGATCCATGAAGGATCGCGCCTGCTCCATCCGCTCCCGCGCTTCGGCATCGCGCTGGGCACGCCCCGTGCCAGACCAAGCCGAACAGCCCGACGCCATCAACACCGCCGCCAACGCCGGTACACAGAGCCACCCCCACCAACAGCGCCGATCCAAAAACCGAACACCCCTGGACCGTTCCGCCCCCGCACATGCCGATCTATCCTGCATCTGGATCATCCGAACTCTCCTGAACACCTGCCGCGACAGGCAATGCTCTACAATCTAACCCCAAACCGCCGCCGGATCGATTCACCCGGTCCGAACGGAGCACGATAAAGCCTATGCGCATCGCCCTGGCCCAGATCAACCCGACCGTCGGCGACGTGGCCGGCAACGCCCGCAAGATCGCGGATTGCATCGATCAGGCCCGATCGAGGCGGGCCGATCTGGTCATCTGCCCGGAGTTGGCCATCATCGGCTATCCGCCCAAGGACCTGCTGCTCAAGCCCGTGGTGATCGAGCAGTGCCGCGCGGCGGTCGAGCGCCTCGCGGCCCATTGCGTGGGCATCGCGGCCATCATCGGCACACCCATCCGCGCCGCCAATCCCCACCTCGGACGCGAGCTTTACAACGCCGCGGCCTTCTGCGCCGCCGGCCGCATCGAGCATTTCCACATCAAATCGCTCCTCCCCTCGTACGATGTCTTCGATGAGCAGCGGTACTTCGAACCCGCGCCGCTGCCCGGCCAGACACCGCCTCCCCCCGATCACGATCCCGGAGCGCCGCCGGCCGAACGCAATGACTACGCCTCGCTCAACGGCTACCGCCTGGGGGTGAGCATCTGCGAAGACCTCTGGAACGATCCGGACCTCTTTCCCCGCCGGCTCTATGCCGCCGACCCGATGAGCCGCCTGGCCGCCGGCGGCGCGGAGTTGCTCATCAATTGCAGCGCTTCGCCCTTCACGCGCGACAAGCATCCCTTCCGCATGAAAATCCTCACCCACGCCGCGCGACGCTATGGCCTGCCGGTGGTCTACTGCAACCAGGTCGGCGGCAACGATGAACTGGTCTTCGACGGTGCCAGTGTCGTGGTCGATTCCGGCGGAGCCGTGCTCGCTCAGGCACGGGCCTTCGAGGAAGACCTGCTGATCGTCGAGGTGCCGATGCGCGGCCGAACGGCAACGGCCGGGCGAATCGAACCCATCCCCGAGGGCATCGCCTCGGTCTATCACGCCCTGGTTCTGGGCCTGCGCGATTACTGCCGCAAGTGTGGGTTCGAGTCGATCGTGCTGGGCCTCAGCGGCGGGATCGATTCGGCGCTCTGCGCGGCTCTGGCCGTTGCCGCCCTGGGCCCGGAAAACGTCCGGGGCGTGGCCATGCCCAGCCGACATTCCTCCCAGGGCTCGGTGGACGATGCACGCGAACTGGCCCTGCGACTGGGCATCGCCTTCGATTGCCTGCCCATCGAGCCGGCACACCGGGCGATCGAAACCATGCTCGAGCCCATCTTCAAGGACCTGGCCCCGGATGTCACCGAAGAGAATATCCAGGCCCGGTTGCGCGGCAATCTGCTCATGGCCATGAGCAACAAGCTCCGCAGCCTGCTGGTCACCACCGGCAACAAGAGCGAGGTGGCCGTCGGCTATTGCACGCTCTATGGCGACATGGCCGGCGGACTGGCCGTGCTCAGCGATGTGCCCAAGACCGCCGTGTGGGAAATGGCGCGCTGGATCAACACCAGCCCCGCCAGCCCTTTGCTCGAGCGCTTCGGCCGGCCGGTCATCCCGGAGAACTCCATCACCAAGCCGCCCAGCGCTGAGCTGCGCCCCGATCAGAAGGATGAAGATTCGCTGCCACCCTACCCGGTGCTCGATCAGATCATCGAGCGGTATGTGGAGCGCGACCAGAGCGCCACCCGGATCATCGAAGAAACCGGCATCGATGCCGACATCGTCCGCCGCATCATTCGGCTGATCGATCTTTCCGAATACAAGCGCAAGCAGGCCGCGCCGGGCTTGAAGGTCACCGGCCGCGCCTTCGGTTTTGGACGCCGCATGCCCATCGCGCAGCGACATGACGCCTCCGACGCATCCCTGGCCGGCTTCCCTCATCCAAACGTCAACGAACCGATCCCACACGAATAACACCCATCACTGCCCATAGATGATGCTGTCAGGCCAGAAGCCGGGCTCAAGCGGAATGTTGGCCGCATGGCCATCAAAGAAAGCGGCGTTGGTCGTCCCTCGATGACGTCGATCGTGCGCGGCGATCATCCGATTGCCGCTGGTTCTCGGGTTGCCCGCGCCATCGAATGGCAGGTCCTGCGTGCGCCAGACGTTGTAGCTGCCCAGGCGAACCGGATCGAGCGTGGACATGTTCACCTCCACGAACAGCGCCGTATCCGAATGACGATCAAGCCAGTCCAACGGCGCAAAGCCCCGTGTATCGTTGAGCTCGCGCGGACTGCCTGTTCGCCGATAATGCTGAAAGTCGCACGAATTGACGATGTAATGAAGCGGATACTCCGGCGCCCGCACACCGGGACATTGATAAAACGGCGATGCGGCCAGATAAGCGGCCACCGTCGGCAGGTCCAGCCTTTCATCTTCGGAAAGTGATGGCAGGCTCATGTACGGCCCGATCAGCGGAAACGTGAACGCGTTCCAGCCGCCAAAGCCGTCGCGGCCCTGCCAGCCGTTGTAATCCGCCGCGTAAAGATGCGCACCCTGTGATGCCGACCGCATGTTCGCAAGACAAGCGACCTTGCGGGCTGAATCCCGCGCAAGCCCCACCGCCGGCAACAGAATGCCGATCAACAGCGCAATGATCGATATCACCACAAGCAACTCGATCAGGGTGAAGGCTCGATGAAATAAGGCCGAACGCATCATGGAACGATCCTCGCTCATTCCGCCGACGCACTTGCCACACAAAGCGCAAGCCAGTGTCAGGCGAATACCAACGGCACCGAATAAACCGGTCGCGGCCGGGAACCCGGCCGACATCTCATGATATCACCCCAGGCCGGGCAAGAATGCCGGGGTCAAGTCCCGATTTCGGCCAGATGGATCACTTGACGGCCGCGCAGAGGCGATCTCTGATACCGCGTGATGAGCCGAGCCGAATGGAGAGGTGGACCCCAGACCTTTGGAGACACCATCCTTCCACCGCTGCACTACTCACGATGAGCACCCATAAGCTTCCGCCTATCGTGCGCTGGGAGAGAACTCGGCGAGCCGCACAGGCCTGACAGACAATCACCCCGCCCAACTGCCCCTGATACGTTCTCATTCCATCATTCGCGTAAAATTCTTGTCGGGATCGAGGAGACCTACAGCCAGACCGAGATTGGCAAGGCATATCTCGAGCGGGTCAGTCAGACGCTCAATCCAAGCCTTTGCCTGGTCGCTCAGGCCGGCCCGGGCCTGTGCTGCGGCTATAACATGCAATGCCTTTGCATAGTCCTTGGTGCTCATAGTCTCCTGCGCGGTGCCCAACGCAGCTTCGACCTGATCCGCATCAATCTGACCCCTCTCGGCCTGCGCTTCAACGATGGCAATCAAAGCTCGGGCACTGTGTTCGGCACGCTGGATCATCTGCGCAGCCTTCAACGCGGCGTCGAAATCACCTGCCTGGGCCTGTGCGGCAACAATCTCAAACAGCACGCGGGCACGGTCTTCAGCGCGCTGAATCGTCCGCGCGACCTCCAACGCCGCGTCAAAATGACCCGCCTCGGTCTGCGCTGTGACGATGTCACGGAATGTCCGATCATCGGCAAGCTCATTGCTCCGCACAGTCTCCAGGGCCGCATCGATCTGACCCGCACGAGCCTGCGCAGTGGCGATGGCACGGAATACCCTGGTCTGTTGATCCGCATCCTCGATCCCCCGCGCGGTGTCCAACGCCGCATCGATCTGGCCCGCCTCGGCTTGCCCCGTAGCGATGTCATGTAACGTCAGGACACGCGAAGAAGCACGCTCAATAGCCCGGGCGGTCTGCAACGCCGAATCGAAAGTACGGCGCGCCGCTTCGATCTGGCCCGCCTCGGCCTGCGCCAGAGCAATGTCACCCAACGCCCCGGCGCGGTGATACGCCACCTCGATCCCGCTCGTGGTTTCCAGTGCTTCTTCGATCTGGCCCGTCCGGGCCTGCGCCGCCGCGATCACACGCAACGCATCGGCACGCGGCAGGGCCGCCCCAATATCCCGCGCGGTGTCCAACGCCGCATCGATCTGACCCGCCTCGGCTTGCCCCGTGGCGATGTCATGTAACGCCAGGCCACGGGAGAAAACATGTCCGATAGCCCGGGCGGTTTGCAACGCTAAATCGAACGTGCGGCTTGCATCTTCGAGCTGCCCGGCTTCGGCCTGCGCTGTAGCGATGATGCGGAACGCCCGGGCACGATTGTTGGCACGCGAAATCTGATGCGCTGTATCCAAAGCGGCATCAAAATAGCCCGCCTTACTTTGCGCCTCGATGATATCGATCATTCCGAAGTCGCGTTTGTGGTCATCCGCGAACGCCCGTGCTGTCTCCAACGCTGCATCCAGATGACCCGCCCTGGACTGCGCCTCAAACAGAAAATCCAACACATGCGTACTGAAATCGTCACCCTCAGCCCCTTGTCCCTTCTTGAACGCCGCGCTGAGCGTCTGGCGTGCTTCTTCAGACTCATCCGCAAAAACCTGCGCAGTGGCGACATTAATCAGTGTCACGAAGGCGAGATCGGCATCCTCGATGTCCCGCGCGGCTTCGACGGCCCGCGCCAGGTAACGCTTTGCATCCACAAGATCGCTCCGGCTCGGTGAAGACGGCGGTGACGAAGTCGGCGATGATGGCGGTGAGGAGATCGACGACGATATTGTTGACGAGGACGTTGACGACGCCAGGCGCTCCGAATCGTTGCGGGCACAAGCGGCAACGCCAATCAATAAGGCCAGCAGCATCCCCACCGCGATCAAGCCCTGACCACGATGGGTCAGCCGATGCCAACTCATCAGCGTCGGGAACAGGCCATTGCAGCCGACGGTGGTCGAACCAAAACGAGACAGGTGAAGCCGCTGACAGCATGGCAGCAGCATCCCTATGCCACGACGATCGGGGTTGCGCTGGGTACGGTTCGTTGTCATGAGTCCCTTCTTTCGTGCATCTCTGATGCCCCGACGGGGCGTGAGAAACTAACAGGACACTTGTTGTCGCATGTGCCTGCGTGCGCGGCCGGGTGGAGCCGCACTGGGACTCAGGAGAAACCGCGAGTCATGTCCCCCATGAATCCCCGGCACCGGAATCCCGCCCGGGAGAACTTTCCACTGCAAAAGCATACCGATTATTGTAGCGGGAGAACTGCATAGAGGGCTTATCAACGCGGATTTCTCACAAGGCATCGTCTACCCCAATCAGCGGATAACCTCCCGGCATCGGTTCGCGACAGCGTGATGGCGATGTCAGACGCCATCGCGGCCGGGTTGGTTCGTTGCCGTTACAACTGCCATCCATACCGCAGCTAAGGTCATTGCCACATCCACACGAAGCGGCTGTGTTCGATGTCAAGTGTTTTTGACGAGTTTCAGTTGGGACCATTCCAGATCGTCGCGAAGCATTGCGTTGAGGATGGTGGTCAGTTTGCGCATGCAGGCGACGATCACGACTTTGCCGAGTTTGCCGG
>JAFIFY010000109.1 GCA_020831765.1 Phycisphaeraceae bacterium
ATGCAACTCTGCCGGATGCTCGACGACAAGCCGCGCACGCTGCGCTCGAAGATCATCGAATCGCTCCAGGCCGTGCGGATCGAGCGCGCCATGACCAAGGATGAGATTCTTTCGGCGTACCTGAACATCGCCCCTTACGGCGGTAACCTGCGCGGCGTCGAGGCCGCTTCCCGGTTCTGGTTCAGCAAACCCGCGGCCGATCTGGCCCTCCACGAGGCGGCCCTGTTGGCCGGCCTGCCCCAATCGCCCGTGCGACTCAACCCGGCACGACATCCGGATCGGGCGGTTGCCCGGCGGAACCTGGTGCTTCGGCGGATGCACGAAGAGGGCATGATCAGCGCTGCGGTTCTCGACGAAGCCCGATCCATGCCGCTGGAACTGCGCATCGGCCGCCGCAATGCCCTGGCGGCGCCAAGCATGGCCTGGCTGGCTCTGGCGCGGCGACCCGACGGTGGGACGATTCATCTCGATCGCGAGTTGCAGGCCCAGTGCCAGCGTCTTGCCGATCATGCCGCCGCGCAACTGCCTGCCGATTCGGACCTGGCCGTCGTGGTCATCGATATCCAGCGCGGCCAGCTCGCGGCCATGGTCGGAACCGTCCGACCCTTCGACCCTCGAACCGGGCAGGTCAACAGCGCCCTGGGCTGGCGGTCGCCCGGCTCGGCCCTCAAGCCGTTCGCCTACGCCCTGGCATTCGAGCACCGAAGACTGAATGCCGATTCCACGGTCGATGATCGGCCGATGACCCTGGCCGGATGGCGGCCGGAAAACTTTGACCGCAGTTTTTCCGGAAAGGTGACCATCGCCGAGGCATTGCAGCGTTCGCTTAACCTGCCGGCGGTGCGCATCACCGAACAGATGGGGCTGGCGGGTGTGGTGGGCATGATGGAGGCGTGCGGCGTGCAACTGTTGGATGATGCAGCGCGCCGGGGCGGATTGGCGACGGTGTTGGGCGCGGTGGAGGTGCGATTGCTGGACCTGACCAATGCCTATGCCACGATCGGGCGCGGCGGGTTGAGGCGGGCACCGGCGCTTTTTACCGATGAATCCGATGCCCCTGTCCGGGTGCTGTCGGAGATCACCTGTGCCGAGTTGGATGACATCCTGGGCAGCCATCGTGTCCGGCCGGCGGGGATGCATGATCTGGTCGAGTCGGATGTGCCGTGGTTCATGTGGAAGACCGGCACCAGCAGCGGGCGCCGGGATGCCTGGGCCGTGGGGCACAATCAACGGTACGCCATCGGTGTGTGGGCCGGCCGCGTGCGAGGCTCGGGCGACGGTTCGCTGATCGGCCGCCATGCCGCCGAGCCGCTGCTGGCGCGATTATTCGATCTTCCGGAGGTCCGCAACGGCACACCGCCTCGCTTGGATGCGCCCCGGCCGGTGCTCCATCCCCTGCCGCTGGCCGATGACGATGCCCAGCGACCGCCTCGCATCCTCAGCCCGGCACATGGAACGCGCTACCCGGCGATCAACGGACGCGCTATCGTCCACGGCCAGGCCGAAGCCGCCGGGCCGGTGCTCTGGCTGATCAACGGCCAACCGGCAAGCCGGCGGAACCCGATGCGTCAGGAACTGCCGCCGGGCCGTTACGAGGTTCGCCTGGTGGATGCCGCCGGCCGGGCGGCCACCAGCATCATTCACATCATGCCACCACCGTAGGGCAATAAGTCTTATTGGACGTTCCCACGCCCCTATTCGGGCAAGCGGCCATGTCGATCGGTCGCTGCGCTCACACTTCCGCAGCTTCAGACCAATTCAGCCGATAAAAACCTGACGGGTTAGTTTTGTCCGTTGATGGCCCTGACTCCCGGAATGCAATCGTGCGTCTTCTGATCATCCTGATGCTCAACGGGCTTCTGGTGCTGGCTTTTGCGGGCGGCGGTTCGTGGCTTGCCTTGGAGCAGCATCAACGCCTCACCTCCTGGGAACCGACCACGGCCATCGTCACCGCATCGCCCATCGGACCGCCGGGTCAGACCGCGTCGGCACTGGAGTATGGCTACGAGTTTCAAGGGGGCACCTACAAGTCGCGTCAACTGACGCCGCTGGGCCTGCTCGCTCGCGAAGCGACGATGCATGCCATGGCGGCGGAGTTGGCCGTCGGGCAGGCGACGACGGCGTGGGTCAATCCGCGTAACCCGCACCAGGCCTTCCTGAAATCCGTACCGGGCTTCCTTCCGTTCGGTGTTCTCCTGCTGGCACCGCTGCTCCTGCTTGTGTTCGTCCCGAAGCTGATCGAAGGCGGCGTGCTTGGGCGCAGGCCCGAGGCCTCGCTGACCGAAGAATCCGACTACTACCTGGCAGCGCCCGAATCCACACTTCGCGGCGGCCAACTGCTGATGCTGGGCGCTGCGGCGGCCTGGTGGCTCTATGGGCTGGTGGTCATGGGCACCTACGCCGCTTGCGGCGGCATCGTCGGCGAGGGCGTTGTCCTGGCCGCGATCGCCTGGTTACTGGTGCCCACGCCACTGTTGTATCGCTGTCGCCGACTGCATCACATCGCCCGGTGCATCGAAGACGCCTCCGTCGGCACCGCCCTGGCCGCGCCGTGCATCAACAGGCCGATCGTCTGCCACATGCGGCAGAAGTTGCTTACGCCACTGGTGATTCGTGAGGCGGTCATTGCCATCATGTGTCATCGTCGCGATGGGCTAACGTCCGAACGGTTGTACATCGAAAGCCAGCCGATCAGTCGCCCGCGCCAGACCAATGCCGAGGAGGTGCTCCACCTCTGCCATGTGTTTGAGATTCCCGAGCGCAAACGCCGCGCTTCCTCCCACTTCTCGCGGTTGGATTTTCCCCGGATCGACTGGTCGCTGGAAGTTCGCCTCCGCGCTGATGGCGGCATCGAGTATGTCGCACGTTTCCCGATCCGACTGGTGGATGCGCCCGAACAATCCGCCCGCAACGCCGCCTGATCACCGGACATCCCCGACATCGTCGCTCAGACGCTTGCGTCTTTCGGTTGTCCGTTCAAGAAGTTTCGCGCCGCGTCCAGATGCTCGCGCGATCCGAGCAGCAGCAGGCGATCGCCGGCTCGAATGTCCTCATCTGGTGCGGGGTTGATGATGCTCTGGCTCTCGTCGGGGCGTTCGATGCCCACGATGCTGGCGCCGGTCACGGTACGCAATTGCAATTCACGGATGAGTTGGCCGACGGCCGGGGATTCCGGCGTGATCTGGACGGTCTGGACAATCGCCTTCTGGAGAAGGGTGGGAACACGCGGGACGGGGTCGGGCTCCGGCGGGTCGATGGCTTCGAGCGTATCGCGAAGCGCGACCTGGGCGCGGGAGTACATGCGAATGAATGATCGCCAACGCCAGATCGACACGACCACGGCCACGCCCAGCATGCCCAGGAGGATCGGCCAGGATGGCACAATCGCCGCGCTGACGATCAGGATGTAAAGCGCCATGATGACCACGCCGCCGCCGACCACCGCGCTGAGCACCAGTGAGCGTAGGACCGCCACTTGCTCACGACGCCGTGAACCGGCGATCGAGGCCTCGGCCATCAGCATGCCGGTGGCCCGTAACTTACGAATGGTGGCCGCCATCAACGGCAGAGACAGCAACAGCGCGGCCAGAAACGCGATCACTTCAGGCTCAAGCCACTCCGGCAGCCAGTCCGGTGGCGGATGGAGTTGACCGGATAAAGCCGAAAGCGAAACGAAGATCACGCCGATCAGCAGCAGGTTAAGTCCCATCTGCATGAACGATCGCCGAATCAGCCTGCGTACCTGCGTCGCCTGCCGCTTGGATTGAGTAAGCGATGTCAGCCATCGCGTATAGAGGTCCATAAGTACCCGGACTTTGCCGGGTACCGCCTTCTCCAGCACCGCGGCGATCGGATTGGAATATCGGATCATGTATGGCGTGGTGAGTGTGGAAATCGCCGCGACGGACACGGCCACGGGATAGAGAAAGTCACTGGTCGCGCCCAGTTCATGACCCAGCACCGCGATGATGAATGCGAACTCGCCGATCTGGGCCAGCCCCAGGCCGACGCGAAGGCTCGTCCGCAGATCATTGCCCGCAACCAGAGCGCCCAAGGCGCCGAATAATGTCTTTCCGATGATCAGCGCCACAGTCACGATCAGAATCGTCAACCAGTGATCCACCAGAAGCGCTGGATCAAACAGTAAGCCGATGGAGATGAAGAATACTGCGCTGAACATGTCCCGAACGGGCGTGACCATGGCCCGAATCCTGGCCCCCTGCCGCGTCTCGGCGATGATCGTACCCAACAAAAACGCGCCCAAGGCCGTGGAAAGCCCCAACTCCAGCGCCAGGATGGCCATGCCAAAACCCATGCCCAGCACCAGCACCAGCATCACCTCATCATCCTTGAAGCGGGCAACAAACCGCAGCAACCGGGGCATGACCAGCAGGCCAATGACCAGGACCGCGGTCAGAAACAACGCCAGCCGCCCGCCACTGACCATCAGGTCCATCGCCTCAAGCTGACCGGAAAGCGCGATTCCGGTCAATAGCGCGATGGCGATGATCGCGGCCATGTCATCAATGACCAGGATGCCAAAGATCGTCCGGGCGAACCTCGCCTGAACAAGGTTCAGATCATTGAGCACCTTGATGATGATGACCGTGGAAGAACTCAGCAGCATCGCGCCCAGGAAGACGGCATCCATCCACGACCAGCCCAGCATCCGGCCGAGCAGGTAGCCCAGAAGAACCATCAGCGAGATTTCCACGATCGCGGCCACCGATGCTGGCGGTCCGATCTTCACGAGACCGCGAAACGAAAGTTGAAGCCCCAACGTGAACATGAGCATCACAATGCCCAGTTGCGAAAGGGTCTTGATGCTCTCAGGGTCATTGATCAGCGGGAACGGCGGCGTGTTCGGCCCGATGATGATGCCCGCCAGAATGTATCCGAGCACGACCGGCTGTCTGAGCCAGTGAAACAGAAGGGTCACGAACCCGGCGATGAGCATGACGATGCTCAGGTCGTACAGAAAAGTTGAGCTTTCCATATTTTGGAGTGTATCCCACGCCCTGCCACCCTCCAAACAAGCCGTTGCCGATCCTTCGGGATACCCATCGGCGGCCGCTCGAATCTCCGCGAACCGCTCTGACCAGACGGTCTTCGCACCTTCACCAACCGCAAGCCCGAACCGCAACGGTTCGGCTCAGATGCCAGTTGCCGCGATGATCGGAGACCTGCATGCAGGAAGTAACTTCCGCGATCCCTGGCCCATCATGCCACCGTCACCGGACCGGCCGACGGTGATCGCGCCCGTTGGCAAGTGTGTCGAGCAATGACATCAGCGCGGCTTGTGGCTTAGAGCCGACCGCCCTCTATACTGCCTGGCCGTTGGAAATCGGCCGGTTGGTGTATTCAAGCTTCCACCAGCCCTCCTCATGGCGGAGCAGGGTCAGGTTGCAGTTCTGGTGCGATATCAACAGGGGCTGGCGAATATCCAACAGAAATGCGATCAACGCCTGAAGGAAATGGCCGTGGGTGACGACGAGCAATTTAGGTTTCCGGTTGTACCGCTCGAGCAGACGGTTGCGAACGACCTGAACGCGATGCCGGGCTTGCGGTATGGGTTCATCCGCGATGGGCATCACGGGCCTGCCATCGTGAAAATCGAAAACATCCGGTAGACCAGCAAGATCGACGAACGGTTTGCTGGACCAGTTGTCGGCGGTGGGTCCTCGAACGGGATCGTTTCCGATTTCGGCCAACTCCGGCCAGATTTCCGCCCGCCGTCGCGTGTGCTGGAGATAGGGAACGATCGTCTGCAAGGTTCGAGCCAACGGGCTCACAACGATCTGATCGAATTCCAGGGTCAGCAGGTGCCGCACAAGCTGATCCGCCTGTCGCTTCCCTTCTTCGGATAGAAGCCCGGACTGTTCAGTGGCATACTTCCCGGTGGCGTTGCCCTCGGATTCAGCATGTCGGAGCAGATACAGATCCATGGGCGACGATGATAACGGTTCACTCCCTCATTTCTGATTCGGACGATACGGCCGCAAGCGGAGGGCTCGGTCCGCAGCGCGACATGCAATGGCGCGGCTTGGTCGCGGCATTCCTGGAGCCCAATGGTTTGGGAAATTTGCAGATTCCCGGTGGTCCAAGACTCCCGGGGCGGATTCTGGGGGGTAATCCAGGGAGCCCGCTTCCGGGGGAACTCCGGGGGGACTTCCGGGGGTCAGGAGACGCTGGCGGCACCGGAGACGATTTCGTTGAGTTCGGTGGTGATGGCCGACTGACGGGCTCGGTTGTACTTCAGGGAGAGGGCCTTGCCGACCTTCTTGGCCGAGTCCGTGGCCGCCTTCATGGCGGTCATGCGGGCGACGTGTTCGCTGACGGTCGCTTCGTTGAAAATCTGGAAGAGCCGGGTCTTGACGGTCAGGGGCAACAGATCGGCCAGCAGGGTTTCGGGCTCGGGAGAGAACTCGAACTCGATTTCCGTCGTAGGACCAGCGGATTGGGCAGGCTGATCGGACGTGGGTTCGGATTTGGGTTTCTGCATGGGCAGAATCTGCTCGACTTCCGGCACCTGCCTGGAACTGGAGACGAAGGCCATGTAGATGACCTGGATGGAGTCGTATTTTCCGGCTTCGAACCGCTCCATGTAGTTCTCGGCCAGTTCCTCGACCTCCTGATAGGCGACTTTCTCTCCGAAGTGGGCGAGGAATCGGGACACCGGGGTCCGCGAGAACTTCATGTAGCTAAAGCCTTTTTTGCCAACGACTTCCAGGTCAAACTCCTGGCCAGCTTCGCGCAGGGCGCGGAAGTGCTTGACCGCCGCGCGGAGGACATTGGCGTTGTAGGCACCACACAGGCCGCGGTTACTGGTCAGAACCAGAAGCAGATGTCGGCCGGTGGGTGGCTGAGGTGCCTGCAATAAAGGATGGGTTGCCACGCCGGACCTGGAGGAGAGCTCGCTGACCAGTTCGGCAATTTTGCGGCTGAACGGCTGGCTGGCGGCGACCCGCCCGGAAGCGGCCTGAAACCGCGCGGTGGCGATCATCTGCATGGTGCGCGTGATACGCTGGATATTGCCCACCGCTCGGATGCGGCCCTTGATTTCACGAGTTCGTCCCATAAAGGCTCATGATAGCGTAGACGATGAAACTAACAATTCGAGGACTGTCCAGGAGGGGCCCAACATGCTTCACTCCACCCAATGTCGCACAACACCCGATCATGAAACCTTGATATCCTCTTCATGGAGCGCCGGGTGTCGGCGCTGGCCGTTGCCGGGGAGATCGGGATGGTTGGCGGCCATGGTGGCGCTGGTCTTGACCTTCGGGTCCGGCGGTGTCGCCCTCGCCGAACAGGACGATGAGCCCAAAGACGAGGCGGCCAAAAAGGTTTACGCGCTGCCCGGCTTTCGCGATATCGAGCCCAAGCGGACGATCGTCGTCGGCAACGACCGCGAGCTTCGCCAGGCGACACGCGATGCTGAACCGGGCGACCATATCCAGATCAAGCCGGGCACCTATCGCGGGGACATTTTCATCAATGAACTGGCCGGCACGGCGGACGACCCGATCTTCATCGGGGCCAAGCATGCCCACGAGCCTCCGGTCATACGCGGAGGCCGACAGGGTCTGCACATCGTCCGGCCGCGGCATGTAATGATTCATGACCTTTTGATTGAGGATGTGGCGCTCAACGGGATCAACATCGACGATGGGATGCGTCCGGGCGGCGCATCGCATGTGACCATCCGAAACGTTCGTGTGCGGAATGTGGGCGGCCAGGGCAACGAGGATGGGATCAAGCTCTCGGGTGTTCAGCATTTCGTGGTTCAGAGCGTGACGATCGAGCGTTGGGGAGTTGGTGGTTCGGGTATCGACATGGTCGGTTGCCATCACGGCGAGATCATCGAGAGCCGATTCATTCACCGGGCCGGTGTCCTCAGTGGCAACGGCATCCAGGCCAAGGGCGGCAGCACCGAGATCGTGATTCGACACTGCCGCTTCGTGAACGCCGCCGGCCGCGCGGTGCAGATCGGCGGCTCGACGGACCTGCGCTTCTTCCGCCCGGAACCGGCGGGATTCGAGGCCCGCAATATCACCGTCGAGGGCTGCAAGATCATCGGATCAGCCGCGGCGGTGGCCTTCGTCAACGCCGAGGATTCGGTCTTCCGCCACAACACCGTCTTTCGTCCGACGCACTGGGTGCTTCGCATTCTTCGCGAGCAGCACGCACGGGGATTCGCGCCCACGCGGAACAACACCTTCGAGCGCAACCTGATCATCTACGATGCACAATCGATCAACGATGTGGCCAACATCGGTCCGGGGACCGAGCCGCTGACGTTCCGCTTCCGCGAGAATTTCTGGTTCAGCGAGGATCGCAGTCGATCGGTGCCCGTCCTGCCGACCGCGGACCGCGGCGCGGTGATCGGACGCGATCCAAGATTCGATGGGCCGTTGCCCGGTGACCTTGCGCTATCCGAGAACAGTCCGGCCATCGGCTATGGCGCCACGGCCGAATTCGAACCGACGCGCATTTCCTCGATCTGGAGGTCGGTCAATCCGGACCACGAGGAAGATGGATCGCTCGTCTCGCCAGGTCCGTGAGCCAACGGCCGCAAATGACTTGATCACTTGGCATCCTTTCCGACGGCCGAAAATCCGTTTCCCCTACCTGAAAAGCCGTGGAACACTGCGTCCATGCCCCCATGCATAAGATAAGGCGACCGGGGCGTTGTGGGTTTGGTGGGTCGCGGCGACAATGGCGCTTCAGTGAGTGGCTGGGAGTCTGTCCGCGCTGCCCGGTTCCCTTTCTGCCAGGAGTATCGCACCATGGCACGATACACCCTTCGATTCAGTACGGTCTGGGCCTTTGTCCTGATCAGTGCGTTCTTGTTTTTTGCTCTTGGTTGGGCGGAAACCGTTCGAGCCGACTCCGGCGATGAACGAGGACGCGCCCAGGCGATGTTCGATTCGCTCTACGGCGCTGACATTCAGCGGGCCCGATCCACGCGGGATAGCCGGGAATCGGTGGATCTGGCACAGCGTCTCCTGGTCAACGCAAGGATCAGTGGGGTGAATGCTCCCCTTGCCGAGCTGATGCTGGATGCGGCCCATGATCTGGCGATGCGTCAGCCGGCCGGGTTCGATATCGCGGTGCAGGCCATGCGCGAGCTTGCCGAGCGTGTGCCTGAGCGGCATCAGGATGCCTACACGCGCGCGATCTCGGCCAGTCGCCGGGCCATGAGCGCGGCATCGGCCGACAATCGACCCGCCGAGGCCAGGCGCCTTGTTGAATTGCACCTGGAGCTGGCCACCGCGCTGGAAGATAGCGGACAGTACGCCGAAGCCGGACGCATACTCTCACAGGCCACGGGGCCGGCCAACACCGCCGGCAGGCGTTGGCTGGAGGATATTCGCGCTGCCCAGCGGCGAGTCAGCGACCTGACCCGAGTACAACGCGATGTCGAGAACCTTCGGGCGCGATTGGAATCCTCGCCAACGGATCAGACGATCCGCAGCCGGCTGGTCACCATGCTGGCCGTGGACCTGCAGAACCCGCGCGAGGCAGCGAGGATCATGCATCCCTTGACCGACGAGGATCTGAAGAACCGCGTCCGCATGGCCATACAACCGATCGGCCGGCTCAACGCAGAACAATCCCTGGAAATGGCCAATTGGTACCACGGTCTGGCCGGATCGCGTTCGGGAGACCTGGCGGTTCGCCTGATGGTCCAGTCGGCCGAGGCCTTTCGGCGGTATCTGGCCGTCAGTAGCGGCGACACACCCCAGCGCGCGCACGCGACGCTGATGCTACGCCGGCTGGAATCGGACATCCGTCGCATGGCGGCCGATGGCGTGGCCTCGGCCAGCGCGGCGGCCGCGTCCAGACGGGTGAATATGCTCAGTCACGTCCGAAGCCCGACGGGACGCGACCATCACTGGACGGCCGAGCGCGGGGAAATATCGGCCAACGTGCCTGATGCTGTCGGCTGGCATCACGGGCCCCGCTTCACCGTGGAAACCGGCTTCAGCTACAGCGTCACCATGAAATTGCAGGTCCAGTCGGTTCCACGTGGACGGCACTCGGTTCGGATCAGCTTCCCGGTCGATGAAACCCTGCTTATGCTGACCCTGATGCCCAATCATGGCGATGCCCAGGACGCACGTCCGGCGATGAGCCGCGCCCGTCCCCCCTTGTTGACCGGGTTTGAGCTGGCACCGGGACCGATGCGCGGCCCCACCGATTTCGACCTGCGGATCGAGGTTCGTCAGATCGGATCCGAAGTGGACATTCAAATCACGCTCAACGAGGAAGAGGCGATCAAGTGGCGAGGCTCGGTTCGTGAGCTCAGCCCGCCCGATCCCAACACCATCGGGCATCCCCAGTTGTTCCGCGTCCAGTTTCCCTCTCCGTTTGTGGGACGGATCATGGAGTTCACCGGAAGCGGCGAGATTCAGCCCCTGTCGAGCTCCTGATTCGCTGGCGGCCGGGGCTGGCCCCGGTCGTCTTCGCCCAGCAAGGCGCGCCAAGCCGGCCCTTCTCGAGCGATCCAGGCAAGGATCGGCCCATTGGCGGGCGGGAAGCGGAATTCCTTGAGCCCGCCGATCGGAATCCAGCGGTGCTCGCTGACCGCCAGATTGCGACAACTTCCGGAAATAAACCGACAGACCATCGGCCACAGCCGCACCCGACGATGCGGGTAGCGGTGGTCGACCGGCTCACCCTGGGCCACGGGCTCGACCTCGATGTCCAGTTCCTCGCGAATTTCGCGAGTCGCGGCGTCGGACGGGGTCTCGTTGCCCTCGATCTTGCCTCCCGGAAACTCCCAGAAACCGGCCAGATCGGCGTCGGGCCGCCTAAGAGATAATAAGACCTCTATTGATTCACCTTGCGGGCGAAGGACGATCCCGATCGCGATTTCCACAAACTGTCCCGAGCCGGTTTCGGACATTTTTCGTCCTTCACTCACACCTCAAAAACACGCGCCAACCACGCTTCTAAACCTCGATTGCCGGAGACTTTGCAGGCTCGATCCCAAGCGCGAAACCGCCGCACTCGAGCATGATTGCAGTTTCCTAAATGCCCAAAAATAAGAAGTTTACCACATAATGATGATTCCCCGGCATTTTCGTTGACAGACCAATCCGACGGTCGATAGGATAAGCAGGCACTCCGGTGGCCACTAAATCTGATCAGCCGTGGCGCGCCTCCGCCCGCAGGTTTCGGAGCCCTGCGGCGGGGGCTTTTTTTATCCCTTGATCAACCAAGGTGACAGGTTTTCAACATTGCGGTTCGCCGCTTCAAATCGTCGGGTCGATCAACGGGTAAGCATCGCGACCACCGCCGCGCGCATCGCGCGCAACGCTTGACCATCCGCATCGGCCATTCAATGCGATTCAGCGCATCACGATGCGCATCAACCCATGCGGAAGGCCAGCTCAAACCCGTTGCCGATCTCAACGTCGCATCCGACAAAGCCTTCCAACGCGCGGATGCGCTGCACAAACGCGCCAAGCTCGCGCCGGTGCGTCCGCGTATTGTCCAACGCGATTGCGACACGCGGTGCCAGGCGAGGCAACAGCACATCGAGATAAGCATCCGACTGCTGCTTCACCGCATCGATGAACACAAAGTCATACGGCGCTTCCGGTTCGACCTGCTCAAGCGTCTTTCGCGCATCCCCGACCGTAAACGTGACACGATCGGCAAGTCCGGCCTCCGCCAGATGCGCTCCGGCGGCGTCGTGCTTCTTCTCGCTGAGGTCGAAGCTGTAGACGTGGCCGCCGTTCCGCTGCGCGGCCGCAGCCAGGTGCAACGTGCTAAATCCATACGAATGCCCCACTTCACAAATGCTCTTGAACCCCCCGATCAGCACGATCTGCATCAGCACCAAAGCCTCGTCAGCCGGAATCTGCCAATGATCATCCACCTGCCCACGCAAGGCATCCACCTTCGCCACGACTTCCGCCACCTTGCCGCTGAGCATGGTCATCACTCCTGAAACAATCCGGAAACAACGGGCATCAACCCTTGAGGAAAATCTCAATCACCGGCACTTCCACCTTCGGCTTGATGACCGGCAGGTGCAGCGCCACCATATCGCTGAAGCCCAGGTCCACCCCGCCGTACTTGGCTTCGTGGATGCGATCGATCCGCACCTCGCTGGCATCGTGCAGGAACTGGGCGTACTCGATGCGCTCCACCAGGCCGGGGCAGAGGATATGGCGATAAGGCCAGTTGAACAGATGCAGGTAGAGACGCCGGTCTTCGGCGTTGTAGGTGTAACGCGAGTCGGCCGGCGCAACCAAACCTTCGGGCGCCGCCCCGCAGCCGTGGATCGACCGCGAATGATGATGCATCCAGCGCGCGACCCCCTCAAGCCGATCCCTCGCCCGGTCATCGAACTCGCCCCGCCCAGTCGGACCGACATTCAATAGCAGATTGCCCCCCTTGCTTACGCCATCAATCAGCATCCAGAGCAATTGCTCCACCGATTTCCAGGTCATCTCATCGCGGTGGTAGCCCCACGATCCGCTGAGCGTCTGGCACGCCTCCCAGACCGCCGGCTTGCCGGATTCATCACGAATGCCCGCCGGCGGCTGGAACTGCTCGGGCGTGAGGAAATCGCCCACGCCGGGAAGGTCGAGCCGGTTATCCACCAGCACGTGCGGCTGAAGCTCCCGCACCATCGCGTAGAGCTTCTCGCTTTCCCAGTCATCGCGCCCTTTGCCATCCTCGCCGGGGTACGAAAAATCGAACCAGAGCAGATCGATCCGACCGAACTCGGTCAGCAGCTCGCGCACCTGATCGCGCATGTACTTGGCGTAGCGCTTCATGTCGCGCCCCGCGTTCTCCGCTCGTGCCGCTTCATCCTCACGAAGCGGGTGGACCCGATCGATCGTGAAATCCGGATGGTGCCAGTCGATCAGGGAGTAATAGAAGCCGATCTTCAGCCCCTCATCCCGGAACGCCTCGACCATCGGCTTGAGTAGATCGCGACCCGCCGGCGTCTTGGGCGCCTTGTAATCGGTGAATTTGCTGTCCCACAGACAGAAGCCTTCATGATGCTTGGTGGTGATGACAAAGTATTTCATCCCCGCGCGGCGGGCCATCTTCGCCCACTGGCGTGGATCGTAAAGGTCCGGATCGAACCGCTGGAAATACCTTCGATAATCTTCCGGGCGGATTTTCTCGCGGTTCTGTACCCATTCATGCCGCGCCGGAAGCGCGTAGAGCCCCCAGTGAATGAACATGCCGAATCGATCGGCCACGAACCAGTCGGTCGAAGGCTTGGGCAACGTATCTGCGGACATGGCGAACCTGCTCCTTGAGACCAGGCGGCGAACATGGACCCGTCGCCGCACAACCCGAACCCAACCGCCGACGCTCTGGCGAATCGGGAACGAACCGAACACTCTACCAGACCGCCCATCCACAACACGAACCACAGGGGCGCCATCGGCCTGAGGTCGCGATCAGCCAATTCCCGACTTCACTTTACGAACCGACACCGGACCCATCCTCATCGTCCAGCTCATCCACACCGTTCCGCGTCGCCGTCGCTTCTTCCATCTGCCGGTCGTAGCGCTCCCGATTGCTTCGGCCATCCATGAGCAGAAAGACGCGATCGCGATCGGCCGCGGGAACATGCTCACCCATCAGCCGCCGGATTTCGCCGATGTGCGTGCGGCGGGAAAGATGCGTGAGAATGATCGCCCTGGCCTGACTGACCTTGAGCAGCTCGACGATATCCATCAGGTGCAGGTGCTGCCCGACCCTGGCCTTGCTCCGGTGTTCCGGATCGACGAACGTACATTCGGCGATCAATAGCTGGCTTTGAAGCACATCCGGTCGATGCAGATGCTCGCCCATCTGCGTATCGCCAGTGTACGCCACAAGGGGAATCTCCACCATCTGGGTGATGTTCCGGCCGCTTTTTTTGAGCTCGATGAGCTTTTCCTGCGGCAGGCCGACCAGTTCCGGCAGCAGCTTGCTTCGCCGCTCGACCACGACATAGCCTTGGGCGGGCACCGGGTGCCGCGCTGGGATGGCGCGCAGGAAATGATTGTTCTTGATCTCCAACTCGTGATCGACATCCAGCGGCACCACGTTGTAAGGCGTCTCCTGCTGCTCGATATCCACCCACGAAGCCATCATCCGGCGGATCGGCTGATCCAGGGCCGGCGGACAGATCACCGTGCCCACACCCATGCCCTGGAACTTGCGCTGGGAAAAGTAATACGGCAAACCGCCGACGTGATCCATATGGCCGTGGCTGAGGGCGACAAAGGGACTGGTCAGCACGGCCTTGTGCGCCTGGCCGATGTCAAAGCACACATCCAGTTCCGGCACCTGGACGACCGTCTGCTCTCCGGCGATCGAAACACCCTGGACGCGAAGCGGCGGGAACAGCAGAAAGCCCAATTGGGGCGACTTGACCGGTTGACGGGGGAGCACGGGCCGAATCCTTTTTCTGGCGGGGCTGAGCCCAAGCGGTGCGTGGACAGGTAATTTCGCCCGTCCCATGGAGCGGAAAGCCGGTATGGGTCTTCCTTGAACGACGTGGGGAGCCGAGGCTTTCCAACACGCCGCGCACCGCCCTTGCCAGGAAAAAGGGAAAACGCACCGGCGACAGGCCACCGCGGGAATCGAACCCGCAACCGGGCGCACAGCCCATCCGGCCAGAACCCGCACCGGCCGACCCACAAAGGGCGGGCACGGATGGATTCTCCAGGCGCGGCCATTTCGACCTGACCGTCAGGTCAAGCCATATACTCAGCGACATGCGGACCCGGGTCAAGTCGATCGAATCGCCCGAGCACGGAAAGCCATGATGCGGCCACCGGCACCGTCATGCCGCGGGATTGCGATGGACATGCCCCGAATGCGGGCCGATCACACCACAGCGCCGGCTGGCTTGATGCCGTAACGCTCCTGGGCTTCGATCGCATCGCCCTGCTCTTCGAGCATATCCTGGAGCAGCGCATCGATATCGCCGATCGAGCTGGTCAACGGGTCGATGACCAGAGCGCGGCGGAGCATCCGCATATCGCCGTCGTGAATCGCCTGGGCGGTCAATTCGTGCGTATCCAGAATCTGCTCGCAAAGCCCGCGGATCCCCCGCGGCATGGGTGGACAGGGAAGCGGTCGCGGTCCGTTCATGTCCAGTTCGCTGTAAAGCTCGATGAACGCATCATCGCTCATGTTCGGCACAGCGCCGCGGTTGGCGGTGTTGATGAAAAACCGCTTGCCGAGATTGCCCCACATGCCTTCGATAATGTCCGTGGCCGGGTCCGGCCCGAAGGTTTTGTCGAATGTGGGGATGTCCAGCTTCCCGGAGATGAAGTCGTCCACCTGCTGCCACGCCTTGGCCGTCATCTCGGCGCGGGATTCGGAATCAAAGATCATCAGCGGCGGAATCGCATCCTTGCCGGTGCGGCCAAGGCCCTGGTAGTAGCGCACATATTCCTTGGTGTGGGAAACCACCGAAGGCAGGGTGCCCAGGGTTTCATAAAGCTCAACGGCGATGGCATTGTTCAGCCAACCCTTGGCGTATCGCTTGCCGCCATCGACCTGCTCGTTGAGGTCCGCATCGGCGGCCTTGCGCATGTGCTCGACCACCTTGGGCAGTATGTCGCGACCGTCGTATTCGGCCTTGAGCGTCCAGGTGAAATGGTTCGGCCCGGCGGTCAGGATTGTGAGTTTCTCATCGTCCGTCACGCCGGCGGCCTCGGCCCAATGACGCCGCAACCCCCACTGGGCATCGCACAGGGCCAGCGACTTGAGCTCCGGGAAATACCGCCGCACCGCCATGCCGTGAACGGTCGTCGGGTTCACATAGTTGATCACCCAGGCCTTGGGGCACAGCTTCTTGATGTCAGCGCAGATGCGAAGCACATGGGGAAGCTCTCGGGCGCTGCGAAAGACGCCGCCCGGCCCGATCGTGTCGCCCGAGCACATCCGGATACCGTACTTCTCCGACACGCGGCAATCCACACCGCGAAAGTGGGCGTTACGCTCGGCAAAGGAAAGCACGACGAAATCGGCATCGGCCAACACCTCGGTGCGGTCGGTCGAGGCCTCGATCTTCAAAGGAACCTTGTGATGATCCCGAACCTTCACCGCCAGTTGGCGCATACGCTCGAGGTTTGATGGATCGGTATCCACCAGCGCGAGCGTCCCGGTCCGCAGATGCGGCGAATGCACCATCTGCCAGATCGCCTTTCGCCCGAAAAAGAAACTCCCCGCCCCGACAATCACCACCTTCGGTTGCTGAGCCATGGCCTGACCATTCCTTTTGAAAAGGGACTTGACAAAGCGCCGGCGGACACCGGCCCAACCCGGAACGATACCACATCGCGGCCGAAACTCCGAACAGCGCGGCATACCGTCCCAACCCATGGATAAGGTCTTCTGTTTTCAGTATTTTCTCGTGCCGTCGGCGGCTCATCCGCCTGCCGGATCACCCAGCGACTCAAGGCGATTCAGCCAGTCACCGAAATGCGGGCAGGCCTTCCGCAGGCGATCAAGCCCGATGCGGTTGGTGATGATCGGCCCATGCACTCGCTTGCGATAGCTTTGACCGACGACGCGGAGTAGACGCCGGGACGGGCAGGTTTCAGCACCATCGTCGATCGCTTCGGGCGAGCCGGCTTCATCAAGAATTAGCTCGAACTTTGTTCGCAGGCGGGACCGGGATGCGCGGCTCAAGGGGGCGGTAACTTCAGCGAGTTCCGCGACGCCGGCGAACGCAAGTGCCTCGAACTCATGAAGCTGAACGTACGGCAGGAACCGGCCCGGGCTGAACGACGCGCCCAGGGTCTGGGCGATATCAAGTCCCATGGCCTCCTGGACATGTTCGGCCCGCTTATCCCATGGCAGGGCCGCGGCCGCCTCACGTCCGGGCCAATCATCCGGCATGCCATAGAAATCAAACATCGTGGTGCAGAATGGCTGCCGCTTGAGTGATCGAATGATGTCGTCCCGGACAACACGCCACTTTGGCACTCCGCCCCGCCGGCGCGGCCACCCCGGGAGCACCGACCAGATCGACACGCCGCGAAGCCCGAGATGCTCAGCCAACTGGTCGCGAATGAAGGTCTGCTCGGTCTGACCCTCAACAATCGCCTCCACCTTATTCATGCATCGGCCCCCCGGCCACCACGTTCTTCTGCCAGAGCTCACCCACGGAGTACTCGTCCAGCCATTCCTTTAATTGGTCGGCGGACAGTCGCTCGAACGTTGACCGGCCTTCACGACGATTCACCACAATCACCTGCTCCGGGTCGAAGTAATCCAGAAGTGTGGATGACTGGGTCGAGATGATCACCTGAGTTCGTTCCGATGCGGATTTGATCAACTCGGCCAAGACCGAAAGCGCATAGGGATGGAGGCCAAGCTCGGGTTCATCGATCAAGATCGTCGCCGGTAGCCGCGGTTGCATCAGGGCCGTGGCCAGGCAGATGAATCGAATCGTGCCGTCCGAAAGCTGGCTGGGCTGGAACGGAAAATCACTGCCCTTCTGCGTCCACTCCAACCGAATCAATTCATTCTCGCCGCGCTTCTCAGGCCGGAGCACGAAATCGTTGAAGAAGGGCGCGATGAGGCGAATCGTGTCGCGAATCAATTGGTAGCGCCCGGAGTCGGTTTCCCGCAACCGCAGCAGAAACGGGGCGAGATTGGATGCATCCTCTCGGAATCGCTCATTGTCCCGGAGAGACTGCGGGCGACGCATCGGCGCAACGTCGGACGTGTCGTGAAAATGGTACACCGTCCAGCTCGATATCGCATTGTAAACGTACCATTCAACCCCGTGCTGATTGCCAGGCAAACCGGGCTCGTCTTTATTCTTCCTGACCGCGGATTCAAGCGATCCCGCGCCAACGGTGTTCAAGGTCCCCAACCCCTCCCCACCGGTGTGCCGCACCCGTTCCTCAGCGATCTGAATCCTGCCATCGGCGGTCGGCTCAAGGTCGAATTCATAGATGTTCTGGGGAAACTCCAGATGCGATTTGATCCGCCGCGTCACCCTCGGCCCCAGATAAAAGAATTCGTCTCCGCCGCCACTTGCGTTGATGAATTTCTGAAACACCCCGTCCATCATCGCGCGCAGCATCCGGAAGAACTCAACGAAGTTGCTCTTGCCCGCGCCGTTGGCACCGATCAGAATGTTTAGCCTTCGATCGAGAGCAAGCCCCTCCAGGTGGTCAATCGACTTGAATCCATGAATCGACAGAGACTTGAGGGTTGAGTCCATGGAGATTCGTCCAGCCTGGAGATCCGCCGATCCCCGCAAAACCGCCAAAACCGCAACATCCGAACTGACCAAGCCCCGCCCGCGCCGGAAGTCCTCGCCTGGAGACGACGGCGAGAATGGGATTCGAGCGCACGGTACGTCAAGCCATACCCAAGGTTTTCGAAACCAGCCCGTTCGAAGACGCTGGCGCCGCTCCGGCTACAAAACAGTCATTCTAGGCCCGGGGGGCAGGGGCCGCAAAAAACCGGCCTTCACGGACGTCTGACGCTCTGCCCGGGTGACTGGTTCCCTTGGTCGCCATCAGGCGGTTCAAGTCGGCTTACCGTGGCATCTCATGGACCTGTTCGCCAGGGCTGCCGCGCACAACACGATGAATCAACACCTGGTCGGTACAATTTCCTGAAGATGCCCCCGAACAAACACCGCAAGAGCCAACACCGCCCCCTCCTTCGACCGGAACCGGCCATCCATCGGTGTGAACCGGTATCTCGACGGGGCGGCGCGGCGGTCAATGCGCTCGCCCTGGTGGTCTTGTTGATTGTGGCGGTGGCGCTGACGGTCGTCTATTTCCGTTCCCTCGATGACCGGATCGAGCCGATCGATACCGCCTCGCTGGAATTCGACAGCCTGGCCGAGCGAACCGCGCGGGCGATCGCCGATCGACGCCCGGAACGGGTATTTGATGACGCGGCCGCATTCGTCCAGCGTCACCCGGAGTTCGCCCTCGGCCATCGCCTGATCGGGCAGATCTGGTACGAGAAGGGTGTCCATGACCGGGACCTTCGCCCATCGGCCTGGCAGAGCGCTCAGTCACACTGGCATCGCAGCCTCGAGCTTGACCCGGAACAGGATGGGCTGCGCCTGCTTGCCGGCGATCTGGCCATGAAACGGCAAGAGCCACAGGAGGCGGAAGAACTCTTCGCCGAACTGGTCAGGCGGAATCCGGACAATCTGACCCATTCACTGCGCCTGGCCTTTGCGTGGATCAACCTCGGACGGTTCGAGGAAGCGGAACGGCGGATCGATCTGGCGGCGAGACTCGATGATCGGCGCTACGAGAGCTTTTACCTGCGTGGTGTGCTGGCCGGGCGGCGGGCGCTTGATCCGGAGATGGATGACGCGCAACGCCGATCACTTCTGCTGGAAGCGATCGACCATGTCGAGCGGGGCCGTGAGCGATTGGAAGACAAGGTTCTGGAAGAGCGTGAACGGTATATTACGGTCGTTCGACATCTTGCCGGACTTCATCGCCGTCTCGCCGTGGCGTCGGGCGGTGATCGCGGCGCGGCTGAATCAGCACTGGCACTGCTCCAGCCGCCAACCCTCTTCGAGACCGAAGCCATGGAACTGGAGATTGTTCGGGAGATCGCCCAAGCGTATGAACTGCTGGACAGGCCGGAACGCGCGGCGATGCAGTATCAGATGGCATCGATTCGCAATCCCCGTGAATGGCGACTGGCTCACGGCGCGGCGAAGTGGTGGATTCGAGCCGGCCGTCTCGACCACGCCGAAAGCCACCTCCAGCGACTTCGAACCCTCGCACGGGAGCGACCGGGGCTTGAACTTTTACAGCAGCGGTTGAGCGAAGTCGAAGCCATGTTCCAAGATGCCTCGCCCATTCCGATGGATGATTTGATTCCGGATTGATTCCGTTCGCACCGTGTCCACGCGGCCCGCCGAACTCATCGCCCTTCGCCGGCCTCCGATCTGGCCCGGGCCCGACTTCGCGCTGTCTCCGACAACTGATCCGCGGGATCCAGCGCGTGCAGTTCATCCAGTCGAAGCGCCTGCCGATAGTGGCCCACCGCTTCTTCAGTCCGACCGAATCGCCATAGCAGGTCGGCCGCCTGGATGCGAAACCGAGTATCCACAGGAGCCTGCCGGACCATCGCTTCCATTTCCTCGATCGCCCGTCGGCGGTGCTCGGCTTCACCGGTCAGGCCATCAAGCATCAAGAGCAGTCCGACGCGGAGGCGGCGCGTGTTGATCGCCGCATCGTGCGGCGGGCCGAGTCGATCCAATTGGTTCAATCCACCAAGCAACATCACGACCGCCCGCGCCGAGTCACCTTGCTCCCTTGCCTCACCCGCCAATCCCATGGAAATCTCCACGGACCTCCACACAGGGAACGGATCACGGGGCATCGCATCGGCGGCATGAAGCATGAACCGCTGGGTATCGAGAACCCGATGATCTCGCAGGGCATCGGCGGCCTCGGCCATCCATTGGTGTTGTCGATGAACCGGAAACGCCACCCACACCATCCACACCAGCGCGATCGTCATCAGACCCACACCCAGACCCATTCCCAGCAATGGCCGCCCCGAAGTGGCGGTGAGGCGATCATGAACTTCGGCCGGTTGGGCGGCATCTCCCGCCCGGCGTTGCGTTCCATCATCACACGCGCCGCCGCCGATGCACGATGCCATCATGCCCAGCAGCATCCAGCCCAGCATCGCCGAGGTGGGATGGTGAAACGCCATATCCATCTGACCATGCGACCATACCACCAACGCCATCGCCCAGATGCCGACATTCAGCCAGCGAGCCCGCACACCGTCAAGGTGGGTAAGCCCGACCCAACACACCAGGAAAAAACCCAACATGCCCAGATTGCGGATCCACCCGCTCCATCCGATCAGTCCCAGCAATTCGAACCACCATTTGAAAGCCGCCAGCGCCAGGGTCAACACCAGGGCCAATGCGAAGGCGCGCTCCCGGTCGATCCAGTCGAATGATGGCGAAGCTTCCCGCGAATCCGGCCGGCCGAGGCGCTGCGAAGCGCTCCAGAACCACCATCCGATCAGAACGATCCAACCCAGCGCCATCACCCCCAGCATGGCCGTCCAATCCAGGACGGCGCTGTGCGTACTCGTCACCACTTCCGGGCTGATCGCCAGTCGATGGAACTGGTATGCCTCCTGAAAGCGACCTGGCGCTGTGCCCAACCATGGCGAATCCGCGATCATCGCCGTTGTCGATTGCCAGTAATGCGACCGGAAGATCAGGCTCAACCAGGGCGATTGCGGTGTTGGCTCGATGAGCAGCCCCACGGCAACGATGCCCAGGATCACCAGCAGCGGCGCCATGATGCCCATGATCCCGGCCAATCGCCATATCCACGATCGATCCCTGTCCAGCCGCATCAGCAGAGCCCAAGCCATCAACCAGGGCGCGGCCATCGCCAGCACCAGCATCGCCCCGCGCGCCCGCGTCAGGTAAAGCGCTGTCAGCGAAAGCAGCAAAACGCCGACCGTCACCCACGCTTGCCATCGACGCGGGCCGAACCAGCCGACGAGCACCACCAGACCCAAGGCCGATACACCGGCCAGCCAGGTGCCGAAGACATTGCTCAGCCCGAATGGCCCGGTGGCATCGGAAAACATCAGGCGGCGCAGGAACTTGGTGTGTTCCGGTGAACCTTCGGACCAGCCACGCGCTTTGAGAAAACCCGCCTCGTCGGCGCGGAAGGTCTCCAGCATCCGGGGATGGTCGATCCAGACATAGGCAAATGCGTCAGCCGCCCAAGGCATCGCCATGGCCAGCATCATCACGCCGAAGATCAACCTGAGGCGCAGATCGCGACCCAATACGGCCAGCGACAGCGCGGCGGCCGCGCCGGCGGCCCAGGCACCGGAAACAGCACGCCCGGGCGGATCCAGATGCATGTAGGCCAGGGCAATGAGGAATGCCGGCACGAGCAGAACCACCCAGCCTCGCCAAGGCACCCGCCCGGTTCGAGCCGCCAGCATCAGACCCAGCCCGGCCAAAGCCACCACCAGCAACTGCGAAAAGGTCAAACCGACCGGACCAATCATCAGCAAGGGCTGGATGTCGTAGACCGGGTCCAGCTCCCACAACGGCCGGGGAGAGTAACGAACCAGTGAAAGGGCAAGTCCGATCCCAACCAAGAGCAAGCCACACCACGCCGCGCCATCCAACGTCGGCAGGGCCGATGCTCCAGAGCCAACGCTCCGCGATGACGCCGGAGCCCCATGCTCCGCGATATCACGATGCGTAACTATCTGTCGATTAGATACTTTTCGCTTGGTCGGCCGTTTGGTCAAGCCAGCGCTCCAAAGAAAGCTTGAAAGACCGACATATCCGGCCTGTCACCATTGAAGCAGAAGGATGGAAAGATGCCAAACCTTAGGCGGCCAGCGGAGTTGGGTCGATACGAAAAACCCCCTCGGGTGGTGGGTTCCCGAGGGGGCGGAGGAGGGAGAAGGAAGGCTGTGAGGGATGCCGGCCTCTCGGAAGCGACATCCGCATTTTTATCAACGGGTGTTCAAGGTCTAATGGTCTTCATTTTCGCAATTTTGTCAACTGAAGGCCCCAACTAGCCTTGATGCGAGTTTTTCTCAAGGACCGGACCCTTCGGTAAGGTTGAGTAGGGATTCGAGGAATTGCCCCAACCATCCTTGCCACAACGCTTTCCTATCTTAACAGATTCAACCCAGAAACGCAACTCAGATTTTTCCTAAGGTAAACCGGCCGCACGGCTTAGCTGCATCCGGCTGATGTTCCGCAGTTGACGCACTTGTAGCAACTGCCGCTTCGGACCGTGATCTGACCGCAGACCGTGCAAGCCGGAGCGTCCGACTGCATGGCTGAATTGGCCGAGCTCATGGCCGCGCTGGTCGCCGGCTTCGCGATGCTCGTGCTGACTGCCGCCCCGCCATCCGCCGCAGCAGGGCTGACGACCGGGCTGGAGGTGGAGACGGCGGATCGTGGCCGGTCCGATCGGCCTTTTGCGCCCGGATCGCCTGTTGCCGAACCTCCCGGTCCGCGAAGGTTTCCGTTGGCCGAAGCCCGCACAAGGCTGGCTCGGCCATTGGCCGTGAGCGGCTTGGAATCGGTCGATTCGGTCATCGCCTCCAGGCCACTGGAACCGTCGCAATCCTCGGCATCGCAACCGGCTTGGTCCAAGGCATCGGTCGTGGTCGTCTTCGTCGATCCTGGAGTCTGATCCTTGCGCCCGCCGGTGGGAGCGTTGGCCTCGCGGTAACCGGGCACGAATTCCATACCCATCCACCGGAAGATGTAATCCACAAGGCTCTTGGCCATGGGAATCTCGCGGTTATGGGTCATCCCCGCCGGTTCGAACCGCTGGTGACTGAATTTGTTGACCAGGGACTCGACCGGCACGCCGTACTGCAGCGCGATGCTGATGGCCGTACCCAGCGAGTCCATCAGACCGCCGACGGTCGAGCCTTCCTTGGCCATGGTGATGAACAGCTCGCCGGGCTGGCCGTCCTCGTAGAGGCCGACCGTGATATACCCTTCATGGCTTGCGACGTTGAAGCGGTGCGTGAGGCTGCGCCGCGTGTCCGGCAGGCGCCGGCGCAGCGGACGTTCGACGATGCGCTCAACCACCTTCTGGACCGTTCGAGTCACCGGCTGGCCGGAACTCGGTTCGCTCGTCGCCACCCGCGCCAGCGCTCCCACCGCTTCGACCACCTCATCCTTCGCCGCCTCGACGGCATCCTCATCTTCATCCGCTTCCTGCTTATCGGCGGTCGCGTTGAGCGGCTGGCTCAGCTTGCAGCCGTCGCGATACAGGGCATTGGCCTTCAGCCCGAGTTCCCAGGAAAGCTGATAGCAGCTTTGGATCTCATCCGGCGTCGCCTCGTGGGGCAGGTTGATGGTCTTGGAGATGGCCCCGCTGATGAACGGCTGCGCCGCGGCCATCATGCGGATGTGGCCGGCCGGCTCGATGAATCGCCTACCGCCGTGCCCGCACTTGTTGGCGCAATCAAACACCGCGTAGTGCGCCTCATCCAGATGCGGGGCGCCTTCGATGGTTCCCTTGCCACAGATATGATCGCTCAGAGATCGAATCTGTGCCCGGGTCAGCCCCAGCAGGCCCAGCGCATCCTGGCCTTCCTTGAGCCCCAGCCGTTCGACGGCCGCCTGGCCAAGCGTCCACTCCGTGAACGCATTTCGAAGTTCCATCGCGCCGGGCAGCGCTTCGGTGATGCGCGACAGCTCCTTCTCGGTAAAGCCCTTCTTGATGAGGAAATCACGGAAGGTCGATGGATTGCCCGGGCCGGATGACACGCCGGCGGGAGGCATGGCGACATCCAGCCGCTGCACGCCCAGCACATAGTCAATGATGGCACTGATCTGTTCTTCGTTGTAGCCCAGGGATCTGAGCGCCGGCCGCACCGACTGATTGACGATCTTGAAATAGCCGCCGCCGGCCAGTTTCTTGAACTTGACCAGAGCGAAATCCGGCTCGACGCCGGTGGTGTCGCAATCCATCAGGAGCCCGATGGTGCCCGTCGGCGCAATCACCGTGGTCTGGGCGTTTCGATATCCGTATCGCGCACCGAGGCTCAACGCATCATCCCACGCCTTGCGCGCCCGCTTGATCAGCAATGATGCATCGGACAGGCGGGAGTCGCCCGAATCATCTTCCAGCCATTGCGCCTCGATGGGCACGGGACGGATGTCCAGTTCTTCATAGTCCCCCAACTCATGGCGCACCGCATCGGTCCCTGAACGTCGGACACCATAAGCCGCGCGGCGATGGTTGCGGATGACCCGGAGCATCGCCTGGCGGTTCTTTTCATAGCCGGGAAACGCGCCCAGTTCCGCGGCCATCTCCGCGCTGGTGGCGTATGACCGGCCGGTCATGATCGCCGTGATCGCGCCGCAAATGGCCCGGCTCTCGTCCGAATCGTACGGAATGCCCGACTGCATGAGCATCGCACCGATATTGGCATAGCCCAGGCCCAGCGTGCGGTATTCATAACTCAGCCGGGCGATCTCGCGGCTCGGGAACGCGGCCATCAGCACGCTGATTTCCAGCACCACCGTCCAAAGGCGGACGCCATGCTCGAAGGACTCCACATCGAACCGCCGCGACCGGGCATCGAAGAACTTGATGAGGTTCAGCGACGCCAGATTGCACGCGGTGTTGTCCAGGAACATGTACTCACTGCACGGATTGGAGGCATTGATTCGACCGCTCTCCGGGCAGGTGTGCCACTGATTGATGGTGGTGTCGAACTGCACGCCCGGATCAGCGCAGTGCCAGGCGGCGCTTGCGATCTGGTCCCAGAGCTTGCGGGCCTTGATGGTCCGGGCGACCTTGCCATCGATGCGGCGGATCAGGTTCCAGTCGGCATCATCGGCCACGGCCTTGATGAAGTCATTGGTGATGCGCACCGAGTTGTTGGAGTTCTGGCCGCTAACGGTGTAGTACGCCTCACCGTTGAAATCGTAATCAAGCTTCAGGCCCAGCTCCCGGGCGATGGATTTCTTATCCTCGCCCAGGCGTTTGAGTCCCTCGACCATGGCCGCGACCTTGATCTCTTCGCGAACCTTCCAGTTGACAAAGGATTCGATGTCCGGGTGATCGAGGTCCAGGCACACCATTTTGGCGGCCCGGCGGGTCGTGCCGCCGGATTTGATGGCTCCGGCGGCACGATCACCGATCTTCAGGAAACTCATCAGGCCACTGCTTCGTCCACCGCCGGAAAGCGATTCACCTTCGGCTCGGAGCGTGGAGAAATTCGTGCCTGTTCCCGACCCGTACTTGAAAAGGCGCGCCTCACGTACCCACAGGTCCATGATTCCGCCGGGGTTGACCAGGTCATCTTCGATTGACTGAATGAAACACGCATGCGGCTGCGGATGGGTGTAGGCATCGTCGGCCTGACGGGCCTTGCCCGACTGGGGATCGACGATCCAGTGGCCCTGCGTCGGGCCGGTCATGCCGTAGGCCCAATTGAGTCCCGTGTTGAACCACTGCGGGCTGTTGGGCGCGCACATCTGATGCAGCAGCATGTGGACGATCTCGTCGTAGAACGCCTGAGCATCTTCATGCGTGGAAAAATAGCCGTATCGCTGCCCCCAATGCCGCCAGCAACCGGCCAGACGGTGGATCACCTGCCGCGCCGATCGCTCCGGGCCGGTCACCGGGCGGCCCTGATCGTCCACCTGCGGTCGCCCATGCCCATCGTATTGCGGGACACCGGCCTTGCGGAAATACTTGCTCACCATGATGTCGGTGGCCAACTGCGACCATGCCGCGGGTACTTCCGCATCCTCCATCGCGAACACGACCGAGCCGTCGGGTTGAAGAATCCGGCTCGAACGACGCGTCCACTCGACGGTTTCGAATACATCCTGACCTGGGCGGGTGAATTTTCGTTCAATACGCATGGGTTACACCATTCCTTTGGGTCTTTGAATTATTGGTTTTCTTATCACGTGCGGCTGCGCCATTCCATCGGCGCCTGATCACGATCCCGATTCTCCGGATCGCATCAATCCCAAACATCGCCGGCCTGACGCCGACAGTCCCGGAAAAACCGAACTGGCCTGCCCGTCATCCGTGACGGACCCGGCATGGGCCGGCAGGCCAATTCGGGTGGCTACGACTTCCCTGAAAGTTTCAACTTCCCTGTTGACCGGTCTCCATTCCGGTAAGCGATCGCCGCGTTCGCGGCGTGGTCACCAAGTTCGTGTTCAACACGTCGGGCACCGCCTGGTTCGCTGGAACCGATGGCCCGGATGCCTTCAACCGATGCGCGGGCCGTGGTCGGATCGATGCGCTCGTGGAGGAGCCTGGCCATGGCCGCGGCGGCATCGGCCAATTCGCGCAGGTGACTGGACACCTCGACCTGTCCATCAATCATCACGCTCCAGCGACGAAAGAATGCACCGCCTCGCATCACGTCGATGCACGGTTCGCCCACAAGGCGCAGGCCATGGATGCGATGCGCATCGGTCCCGGTGCGTAACAGCGGATCACGGGAAAGCGACCAGAGAAAGTCCGCCGCGATGCCCCGGGGATCGTCACCATGCCGAACCGCCGTCAGGTTGCCCCGCCAGGCGCCCAGCAGCGGATTGATCACCGGGCTGGTATCGAAGTAGCCGCCCGCGGGGAGCGAGTCCGGCCCGGTTCGACGAGGCCCGGTCAGGCGCACCAGTTGCCCGACCGGCTCGCCCGGCGCCCGGTGAATCCACAGCCGACCGTTGGCGGCATGGTCCTGAAACTCGCGGGTCCAATCGTTGGCGGTCATGGGTGCGGCTCCGAATCGTGGTTTCGGAATGGGACGGGAACACGCCGCCGGCCCTGACCCGGACATTCCGGATCGAGGCGACGGCGCTAACCGTTTGGCCGATTCAGTGATCGACCATGGGCAGGGTGAGCCCGGCCTGATCCTGATACTTGCCCTGCTTGTCGGCGTAGGACCGCGCACAGATGCGCTCGGCGCGCAGAAAGATCATCTGCGCGATGCCTTCATTGGCGTAGACGCGCGCTGGAAGCGGCGTGGTATTGCTGATCTCCAGCGTCACCTTGCCTCGCCATTCCGGCTCCAGCGGCGTCACGTTCACAATCAGCCCACAACGCGCGTAAGTGCTCTTGCCCACGCAGATCGCCAGAACATCGCGTGGAATCTTCATGACCTCGACCGTCTCAGCCAGCGCGAAGGAGTTGGGCGGAATGATGATGTGATCCCGACCGGTCTGGCGCGTATCCACGGTGACGAACAGGTCGTCGGAAAAGCCCTTGGGATCGACGATCGCCTGGCCGCCATGTACGGCTGTGGGCGTGAATATCTTGAACAGCGTGCCCACCCGCACGTCATAGCCGTAGCTGCTCACGCCGTAGCTGATCCGGCCCGGACGCTTGTCGCTTTCCTCGAAGGGCTCGATGCCGACCAGTTCTCGAATTTGTGTATCGCAGAGAATTCCCATGTGCCTGACCCCAAGGTGAATGACTGACCGACTTGCCCGGGCTCGAACCCGTCCTGAACCTGACCGCCCGCTTGCGCCCGCTGGACCGGATCGACCCTATGCTTTGGCGGCCCGGCGGTTCGGACGACTTTCCTAACGACCTTCTCATCATACCACAACATGTAGCGTTGGCAAGCCCATTTTTACCCAGATGTAGGGGTAAATTTGCCGCCTGATTCTAACCCGCCACCAGCCACGATGTTAGAAATATCAGGTTTTTGCCCGAATGGACGGAATGGGCAAAAGACCCCATCCCCAAGCCCCATTTGCCGACACCCAGGAACAGGTTTTCCAGACCCATCCCCACCCGGAACGGCACATCTCGCACTCGAAATCGAACATTTGGCTCTGTGAACGCGCAGGTTCGTCAAGCCGCCGGCCGACCCGACGCGAATCGCTGCCGCCCGGCGGATGGGTCGCGGACATGTGATTGGGATCAACCCTCGCGGCCATGTTCCAGGCGTTGGACGAGGCGGTGGTATTCCTGCGGACTGATCGCCCCGCTGTGGAGCAGGGCATCGAGATGACGCCGCGCTTCGCTGGTAGCCACCATGTCGTCCGGCCCATCAAAATCCGAGTAATCCAGCGTTGTCGAGCTGCTGGCCAGTGCGTCCAGTGCGGGGCCGGGATCGACTGGCCGCGCCGCCGGCGCCGGACGCTCACGAAGCGTCGCCGGCCCCAGTGTCTTGCCGATCGACACTTCAACCGCCCCGTAAATCACCAGTCCCAGCGTTCCGCCCAATCCCAGCACCATCAGGTTCAGCGAGCGCAGCATCATGCCGCCGCTTCCCGCCGCCAGGACCGGCGTGACCATGACCAAGAGGCCCCCGAGCAGAATGCCCATGTACAGCGGAAGCGCCGCCTGCGCCGCCAGATGGCCCCGGCCTCGAATGCTGTCGGCCAGCAGGAGCCCGCAGGTGCCCAGCCATGCCAGGACGACAAGCACCAATCCGTAATACGGCGTGATCAACCAGTTCTCGGTCCCATCCGTCGCCGGCCGGTTGGTCAACAGAATGATCAACATCACCAGCATCCAGACAACACCCACCCCGCCGCCCACCCCGACCGCGGTGTGGATGGGTCCGCTTCGCCCCACCGCCGCGCGCCAGTGCAGCGCAATGGCGTTGATCGTCACGATCAGGAGCGTCGCCCCCCAGAGGGCCCGCCATCCAGGACCGTGTTCAAACAGCCATGTTCGTTCGGCCCACGCCACACTGTTGCCTGCGTCGGCATGGACGGCGGCGGTCAGCATCAAGCCGACCACACCCAGCAGCAGGCAGGTCAGGCCCCGCGTCATACCCGTGCTCAATGAGATCGCCAGCAAAGTCACCCCGCCGATGATCCAGAGGCCCAGAAGGTAAGCCCACTGAACCGCCCGGCCATCGCCCAGCAGATTCCATGAAAAGTCGACGGAGATACCCGATTGCCCCACGACCGCCGGGACGCTCTCGATGTTCCAGGGCAAAACCATGGTGGCCAGCAGCATGGACCCGAGCACGGCCGGAATGTTGGTCGAAAGCCCGCGCCATGGCCTTGCCACCCGCCGGCCACCACTCGGGGCGATCGCTGGCGATCCGGAACCGGTACCAACCATTGAAGACGGAGATGCGGCATTTTCGGGCAATGGAGGCGGCGGTCGGCCTCGCCCTTTGGCAGCGCCGCCGGCCGGGCTCGGTTCGGGCGCCGCCGGCCGGGGCGATGGCGCTCGATCCGGCAGCGTAATGCCTTCAGCCTCGGCGATCCTGGCCCGTGCGGTGCGCCCATCATCCCGGGGAAAGGGCACGACGTTGAGCTGCTGGCACTGCGGACATCGACCCCGCTTGCCCGCGAGGTCCGAGGCGACCTGGAGCAAAGCCCCACAATGACCACAGTAAAACTGAAGCATCGGCATCGGCTCTTGAACCCTCGATCAGACGAACTCGCGCCCGGGCTCCGCCCTGGCTCGGTCCGGTCCTCGTCCGCGATCAACGTCGGCGATTCTCCGACCGCGGCCAGGCAACGCTCCGGCCGGCGCGGCGATCATGCACCGCCTGTGCTCAATCGCTCACACCTTCCTGCTGGTCCATCATCCGGTAAGGATGTTGATCCTTCAAGTAACCGCCTTCGGTAACCCGTCGCGCCCACTGCGCGGCCACCTCGGCGATCATCGGGCCCAACCTGGCCATCGGTAAAGCGAACGGCGGCTGCCAGCGCGTCAGGCCCAGCAGATCGTGCAGCACCACCACATGCCCGTGACAGGCCGGGCCGGCACCACATCCGATCACGGGGACCACCCCGTCGGTCGCGGCCTCGGCAAGCTCCACGACACAGGCACCCACCTCGGCCGGCACCGCTTCGACCAGCAGCATCGAACACCGGGCATCGAGCATCGCGCGGGCGTCGGCCGCCACCGTCTGGGCCTCGGCGCGGGTCTTCCCCGTCGAACGAAAGCCACCCGATGCACGGACATGCTGCGGTTTGGCGCCGATGTGGGCCACCACCGGAATCCCACCCCGCGCCATGCGCTCAACCAGTGAGGCGTGCGACTGGTCCACCTCAAGCTTGACACAATCCGCCCCCGACTCCTTGAGGAAACGCCCGGCATTGAGCATCGCCCGATCATCTCCACACTGGTAACTTCCAAACGGCATATCCGCCATCACCAGTGCCCGGGGCGCGCCGCGCCGAACCGCGCCGGTCAGCTCGACCAGAAAATCCATACTGACCGGAAGCGTCGAATCATGACCCAGAATCATCTGCGCCGCCGTATCGCCAACCAGCAGCACATCCACGCCACCTTCCACCAGCCACCCGGCGGTGATCGCATCGTAGCAGGTCAACATGGCAAACCGCTGCCGATCGCGCACTCGCTGCCGCAAGGTCTGCAACGTCACCCGACGCGGGGGCGAACCCCCGGCTCCCCCGCTCGCTCTGGATGGAACCTCACTCATCACCGCATCTTACCAATCATGACCCATCATCCGGCCGGGCCATCGGCTGCAAACCAGCCGCCGCGTTTTCAGCTCGCCCGGAAAACACAACGGCCGCGCTCGGGCGGCCGTTGAATCGTCTGGGCAAGACATCGAACCATCACTTGAACGATGGATCATGTGTCGTCGGAGGGCTTGTTGCCCCGGGGTTGGCGTCGCGTGGCGGGGAGCCACCGGTCCGGGTGCCGGCCGCACCGTTGCCCGCCGGGGCTTGGGCACTGTCGGGCATGCGCACGATGTAAATCTCGACGCGTCGATTCTCAGCCGTGCCCTGGGCGCGACCGGCCTGGGCCGGCCGATTGGGCACCAGCGGCCGATGCTCGCCATGGCCGACCACCGCGATCTTCCGGGCCGATACGCCATTGCGGACCAATTCACGCATGACGGAAATGGCACGGAAAGCCGACAGCCCCCAGTTATCCTCAAATCGCTGGCGATTGGCCGGGTTGGTCACGGGGACGTTGTCGGTGTGGCCGACGATGCGCACCTCGAAATCGGCCGCCGCCGCGCCGCGCAGAATTCCGGCCAACGTGCGAAGACTCCGAACCGCGGCCTCCTGCACTTCGATGCTGCCCAGCGCGAAGGTCAGGTCGCTGGCGAAGCGCACCATGCCACGCTCCGGATCGTAAGTCATCAAGTCCGGATTCTCGCCCGCCAGGCGCACGAGGGCCTCATCCAGCTCGCGCGGCAGGATCGCTCCACCATGCCCCTCGGAAAGCTCGACGATCCTGGCGCGAAGCTCGGCCAACGTCGCCTCGAATTCCTCACGCTGACTCTCATTGGCCGCCTGAAGACGCTCCAACTCGGCCAGCAGATCGGGATCCTGCCTCGGCGGCGCATCCCGAAGCGTGTTCACCATCCGCTTGGCGGATTCAAGATCAGCCCGCAACTGTTCGTTGGAGGCGCGTAACGCATCATTGTCCTGCCGCAGCCGATCGATATTGACCTGCGAGGCACAGCCCCCGACCGTCAGGTTCACAACCGCCAGCAGAACCACGCTCAACAGAAGTCGTCTCATGACATGTCCTTTCCATGAACAATGCGGCCTAATCGGATCCTTCCATCACCGCTCTAAGCTTACCTTGCGTTACTATATCCGACGCGGACCTCCGGTGCGACCACATCGGCCCGGCCTTGGGATCCACCATCAGGGTACAACCCCGCGTTGGACCGGTCTTATGCACCCGAATACCGACTGAATCGCCGTCGGCCAGGTCAGCCCACTGGCCAGGCGGAAAACGAGCCGATCGGCCCCGCGGATTCCCAAGAATCCAAACCTTCTGGAGCATTCCTTGCGAATCGTCATCCTCGACAGCTTCACGACGGACCAGGGCGAAAACTGCTGGACACCATTCCAAGCCCTGGGCGCGCTGGACGTTTTTCCCCGCACACGATCGGAACAGGTCGCCGAGCGGATCGCCGCGGCCGAAGCGGTGCTGACGAACAAAGTTTCCCTTACCGCCGCTGAAATCCAAGCCGCAAGCCACCTCAAGTATGTGGGCGTGCTGGCTACCGGGTTCAATGTTGTTGACTTGGACGCCTGTCGCCGGGGCGGCATTGCGGTCACCAATGTCTCGGGCTACTCGGCGCGCAGTGTCGCCCAACTGGTTATCGCCTACCTGCTCGAACACGCCGCGGCGGTCCATGAGCATCACCAGGCGGTGGTGGCCGGCCGTTGGGCGCAGAGTCCTGATTTTTCCTTCACCACTCGACCCCTGATCGAGCTGGCGGACAAGACCCTGCTGATCCTTGGCTCCGGCGCCATCGGCTCGAAGGTCGCCACCATCGCCCAAGCGCTTGGCATGCGTATCCTTCGCGGCGCGGTTCCGGGTTCGACCACCCCTGATCGCGTGCCTCTGGACCACGCCCTGCCCGAGGCCGACTTCATCACCCTGCACTGCCCCCTGACCGACAAAACTCGACACATGGTCAATCACGCGTTTCTGGCCGGGGTCAAGCCGGGCGCCATGCTCATCAATACCGGGCGCGGCGACCTGATCGATGAACAAGCCGTCATCGAGGCGCTCACCTCCGGCCGGCTGGCGCGTGTTGCCCTGGATGTGCTGTCCACCGAGCCGCCGCCGTCCGATCATCCGCTGCTCGATCCGCGGGCTCCATGGGCCGATCGGCTGATCATCACCCCGCACATCGCCTGGGCAACCGCCGAAGCCAGGGCAAGACTGGTCACCGAAGCTCTGGCCAATCTCAAGGCATTCATCGACGGCCAACGGCGAAACCGGGTCGATTAGCCGAAAACCCAGCCCAGTTGCTCGAGGCCGGCGCGTACGATGCCTCGTGCCTTGCGATTGGCCATCAGCGAAAGCCCGTAGACCTTCGACCCGAGCCCGCGGGCTTCGATTCGAGTCTCGTGAGTCCCCACCTGCCGCAAGTCCCCCGCATTGATCGACGGCCAGTCGCCTCGGCCCATCCCGTAACCGAAGCACAGCACCGCCACGGGGGCCTTCATGCCCCAATGGCGGTTGAGCACCTTCAGCCAGATTTCCACCGACCGACTGACCGCCTCACTCCAAACGAACGGATCGACCAGCCCAACCACCCATCCCGGCGGCTCCGAACCGGCATCCATCCCGTCCAAAGCCGATGCCAGCCGATCGCAATCCTCCAGAAGCGTGGCGGCGGGAAACGCTCGAGCCAGCTCATCGCGGCAATGCTCATCCCGCTCACACAGCAGAGCCCTGGCCCGCCAGCCATCGAAAGTATCAAGCAGAAGCCCGGCAAGACTCGTCGAACAAAGGTACCTGCCCTCATCGACCGCGATCCGCTCCATTTCGAGATAGCGTGCCCCGGCAACAGTGCCAGCCAGGGGCGCGGCGAACCGCCGCCACGCTTCGATCCGGTCCTCGGTCAACGGGCAGTGAGGCCGGAAGGCATGCGTCTCAAAGTAAATCCCCATCGAGAGTTGCGCCTTTTTATCGTCTGGGCGGGCCAGGTCGGTCAGCACACTGACCAGCGAGGCGTGCTTGGCGATATCCCCGAGATTGGCGGCGTTGAAATTCTGCGGATTGGCCGTCATGGTGCCGGGCATCTTCGTACGGCCCGCCACCCGTGGCAAGACCGGCTCGAGCCTTATATCGTGGGGGGGGGTAAGTGACGGCCGCATGCTTCCCAGCGATTGCGCGGCGGCCTGGGAATGCAAGCGTTATCCTGCCCAATGGATGGCCCGCCGGCCGCCGCGCGTGGCCGATTCGATTGCCCGGCGTGCGGATCGCGGTAAACTACTGTGGTCAGCGGGCCGGGCGGCCCGATTAACCCGTGGTTGAGCGACCCCCCAGAATTCCGCCCGATCGAGTGATTGATTTTTGCCAGCCCAACCCGGCCCATCCCGAGCCCAGCCCATCTCCGCGACCGATGTCGGCGACTCCGATGACGATGGCTCGGGGGAACCTCCATCGTCGCATCAACGCGAGAAACCCTTGATGTCTTCCACCCCCGGGGCCACTGTGGCTGTGCATGTTGACGAGGCGATCGATCCCGATGTGTCCTCGCGGCTGGAGGCGGTCAAGCCGTGGCTCGGCGGCAAGCTCCACGATGTGCTGAAGCTGCTGGCGATCGAGAGGGGTCAACTGAGCATCGCCCTGGTCAACGATCAGGTGATGTCCCGGTTGCATGAGTCGTATGCCGGTGTTTCCGGCACCACCGATGTGCTGACGTTCGACCTGCGTGACGATGGGGATGGCGAAGATCAAGCCGCACTGGATGGTGAAATTGTCGCCTGCGTGGATGAAGCTGCCCGCCAGTCGGCTCGGCGCGGCCACAAACTGGAAGAAGAACTGTTGCTCTATGCGATTCACGGGTTGCTACACCTTCTGGGCGAGGATGATCACGACCCGGAGGATGCCCAGCGCATGCACGCCCGTGAGGATGAATTGCTGGAGAGGCTCGGACTCGGGCCGATCTATGCCCGTGATGCCGGGGAGGATGACTCCTGACCGGCCGATGGTTTTCGGTCCTTTTCGCGGCGCCGGCGCGAGGGGCTGAACGAAAACGAACCCCGGCGAAGGATGGAACCACCTGGTGACCGACCCCTGGTTATGGCTTGGGCTTGTTGCGGCCCTGATCGGCGGCTATTTCGCCTGTTGCCACGTCGCGCTGAAGAACTTCGGCCGGGCGCGGCTCAATGATTTGTTCGCCGCCGCCGGCCGCGAGCCTGAATTGGCCCCATTTCTTGATCTCAAGCCCACCCTGCTGTTGATGAGCGGGACGCTGCGAACCTGCATGAGCATGCTGATGCTGCTCTGCCTGCTGATCTTCGTCGAGCGCGAGTGGTTCGGTCTGGCCCGCGAGGCTGATGGTTGGGCCGGATACGGTCATTATGTCGTCGCCTTCGCCCTCACGGGCCTGATCCTGAGCATCTTCGTCGTGTCGATCCCCGAGAGCGTCGGCCGCTACATGCCCGAGGCGCTTCTGTTCCGCTCGGCACGGTTCCTTCGTCTGGCGGTCTGGTTGTTCCTGCCCCTGGCCCGGTTTCTGCACCTTTTCGACCCGATCGTGCGGCGACTGAGCGGCTATCGGCCCGAAACCGAGACCGAGTCGCAACTGAGCGATGAAGTCCTCTCCGTGGTGGAAGGCCACGGCTCGACCGGACAGGTCGATGAAACCCAGAAGGAGATGATCGAGGCGGTCTTCGAGCTCAAGAGCACGGCCGTCGATGAGATCATGACGCCCCGAACCGACATTCGCGGCGTCGAAGTCAACAGCCCGCTGCACGCCGTCAAGCAGGCGATTCAGGACGACGGCTTCAGCCGGCTGCCGGTGTACGAAGAATCGATCGACCACATTGTGGGACTTCTCTACGCCAAGGATCTGCTCCGCTTTCTCCGGACCGATGATTCAGCGGATGATGAGTTCGACCTCCGAGAGATCATGCGCGAGGCGCTGATGGTGCCCGAGACCAAACCGGTCCGCGAGCTGCTGGCCGAGTTCAAGGCCCGAAAGGTGCACATCGCGATCGTCCTGGATGAGTACGGCGGCACCGCCGGACTCATCACCGTCGAAGACATCATCGAGGAGATCATCGGCGACATCCAGGATGAATACGAAGCACCGGTGAAGGATGTGCCGATCGTGCGCATCGATGAGCAGACGATGGAAGTCGATGCGCGGGTTTATGTGGATGACCTGAACGATGAACTGCCGGTCGATCTGCCTGAAGATGAGGACTACGACACGCTGGGCGGGTTCGTCTTCTCATCCCTGGGCCACGTACCGGCGGTGGGCGAATCGTTCGAGTTCCGCAATCTGCGCCTGACGGTGATCGAAGCCGAGCGCACGCGGGTGCTGCGGGTCCGGATCGAAGTGCTCGGCCCGGTCGGCACGGGAAGCGCGGCTTCTGAATCACCGGTGAGCTGATTCCGGACGACATGCCGGGATGCGGTATCGAGCATTCGCGCCAATACGCTGGTGGCCAGGCAATGCACACTATTTGATCTTTTTCAAGCAGTGCCTTCGGCTTCTACGAACATTCGCCCGCAGCGCCCAAGGTCCAGAATAAAGTCGCCACAATGCGAAAAAATCTTGCATTGCAGGGTTCGTTCAGCGATAATTCAAAGGTCGCCTGATCGCCCGAAAGGAGTCCTCCATGCGTTGGAGTTCCATGGGTCGAAGGTTCGCATCTCCGTTTTGCCTGATCGAAACACGCTGTAGTGTCCCCTCGACCGCCGGGCAGCCTGGAGCTGAGTCTGCGGGATTCGCAGCCGGTCGATACCTTGAGAACCAGGCATCCCGGTCATGCGTACCACCATTGGCTTTGAGATAAACCGTCCGGACCCGGCCAGACCGGAACCGGCCGAAAGCCAGACCAAGCGAGCTTCTTTCCTTCTCCTCCTCCTGCCCCGCACGAACACGTTTCGCGCGGGGTTTTTTATCGCTTGCCCGCTGGCGGCGGCGAACGACTGACCCTAAACATCATCGAATAAAACACTTACGGCCAGGCTTCGGCATTGCTCGACAAGCCGATCCGCTTGGGTATCATATGGGGCTCGGCATTTTCAGCTTCCCGGCTGTCAGGGCACAGCCTGCTGGATGCCGGTTCCCGCCTTCAGAACGGCCGCAAGCCCGGACTCGTTTCCAGCCGATGTCCCGGTGGGCGTGAGATGGGCGACCAGGCCGACGTCGGCATCACCGATTTGAGTAAGTGAGCAAGAGCCATGAGCCATGCCATGATCCAGGAATTTGAAGCACGCCAGATGCGCACCGATCATCCGGAAGTTGCCGTCGGCGATACCGTGGATGTGCATCTGAAGATCGTTGAAGGTGCCAAGGAGCGAATCCAGGTCTTCAACGGGGTTGTCATCGCACAGGGCGGAACGGGCATGAACCAGACCATCACGGTCCGTCGCATCGTCGCCAACGAAGGCGTCGAGCGGGTCATCCCGATCCACAATCCGCGCGTGGCACGCATCGAAGTCAAGCGTCAGGGTCATGTGCGACGTGCCAAGCTCTATTACCTTCGCGATCGCGTCGGCAAAAAGCGGCGGCTTCAGGATCGCCGCCGGGGACTTGCGACGACAACCCGACGCCCGCAGGCCGCTGAAGCCAAGCCCGAGGCCGTGGCAGCGGGCGCTGAGGCCTGACGCCATCTGGGCGATGCCGCCTGATCGCACGCCTACCCGCCGGCGGACAGGTTCGTCCCATCCCGCCCGGCTCACGCCAAAACACGATGCTTTGCCATCAGGACCGGCAAGCCCACGGCGGGCGGATTTCCGCTTCGCGCAGCGCTGGCCGACATCAGCCCGCCGCTTCATCAACCGGTGGCCCGTGGTAGGATTCAAGCGTTGAATACCGCTTCTCCCCAAACCGATCACGGTGGCTCGGACCTACCCCCCGGCTCCGCATCCACGCCCGCCGGCGGCGTCGACCAGGAAGCGGATCGACGCAACAAGCGCGAGAGGTTGCGGGCGGAACTGGGCATCGACCCCTACGGTGGAAGCATCTCCGGCCTGATCAGCCTCGCCGAGGCCAGAGCCCTCCATCAGCCCCGGTCCGAACACGAATCCACAGATGAAGATCAGCGGCCGCTGGTCTGCGTCGCCGGGCGCATCCGGCTGCACCGGGTCATGGGCAACCTGGTCTTTGCCACGCTTCGCGATCACAGCGGCGACCTGCAAATCGCCATCAGCAAGAAGTCCGTCACCCCCGAGGCATTCAAGCTCGCCAAGCTGCTGGACCTTGGCGACATTGTGGTCGCTTCCGGGCGGCTGGGCACCACCCGGACCGGCGAACTGACCGTCTGGTGTGAAGGTGATGACGGCTTGAGCCTGGCGTGCAAGAGCCTGACTCCTCCACCGGACAAGCATTCAGGCCTTCAGGATTCGGAGCTTCGCTGCCGGCTTCGGTATGCCGACATGTTCGCCAACCCGGCGGTGACCGAAACGTTCCAGAAACGCTCGAAGATCGTCAGCGCCATCCGCCGCTTCATGGATGAGCGGGGCTTTCTCGAAGTCGAAACGCCGATGCTCCAGCCCATCGCCGGTGGCGCGGCGGCCAAGCCGTTCACCACCCACCACAACGCGCTGGATATTCCCCTGTTCCTTCGCATCGCGCCTGAGCTTTACCTCAAGCGCCTCCTGGTCGGCGGCATTCCGAAGGTTTACGAGATCAACCGCAACTTCCGCAACGAAGGGGTGGACCGACGGCACAATCCCGAGTTCACCTCGATGGAGGTGTACGAAGCCTTTGGCGACCATCGAACGGGCCTGGAGCTGGTTGAATCGCTGATCCGCCATCTGGCGACCATGATCGAGCCGTCGGGGGCGATCCCCTGGACCGACCACGTCATCGACTACGCCCGCCCGTTCCGGCAGGTGACCTACGCCGAGCTTTTCCAGCAGGCCAACGGTTTTTCCATTTTCGATTTCGACCAGGTCCGGAAGAAGGCCCGCGCGATGCATCTGCCCGAGGCCGGCCTGGACAACTGGCTGGTGGTCAACCACTTGTTCGAGGCCACGGCCGAGAAGGGCCTGATCCAGCCCACGTTCGTTCTGGATTACCCCAGCGCGATCAGTCCCTTGACCCGTCCCAAGTCCGATCAGCCCGAGCTATGCGAGCGCTGGGACCTGTTCATCGGCGAGATGGAGATCGGCCCCTGCTACACCGAACTCAACGATCCAGACCTTCAGCAGCAGCGTTTCCGCGAGCAGTTGGCCGGCGCTGATGAGGAAGAAAACACTTTCCGAAGTGTGGACGAGGACTTCCTGGCCGCGCTACGGTTCGGCATGCCCCCGGCCGGCGGCATCGGCCTGGGCATCGACCGGCTGGTCATGCTGTTGACCGGGAGCCGTACCATTCGTGATGTGATCCTCTTCCCACTGCTCCGGCCGGCAGGACCGGGCTGAAACAGGGCGACGCATGTATATCAGCCTGCTGATCCGCAAGTACCTCTTCCGCAAGATCGCCCCGCTCTTCGCCACGCTGGCCGTTGCCCTGTGTTCGGCCATGGTGATCATCGTCCTGAGCGTCATGGGCGGTTTCTACGACCTGATGCAGACCTCGGCCAGAAGCCTTCTGGGCGATGTGATCATCACCCACGGGCTTTCGGGCTTTCCCCATGAGAAGCTGCTGGAAAAGATCGAGACCATGGACTCGGTCGAGGCGGCCACGCCCATTGTGCGCACGTTCGGCCTGCTCCAGCTTCACGGCGGCATCTCCATGGTGCAGGTCGATGGCATCGATCCGGAGAGTTTCAACCGGGTGACCCGATTCGAGGATGCCATCCACTGGCGGTCCGAGGATGTCGTGGGTTATGCCAACCGTTGGCTGCGGGTGGCCGCCGATGAGGAACAATCCGGCCAACACCGATGGCTGATACCCGGTGACGATCGGTACTTCCAGCGACTGGCCGAATTCTTCACCGAAGCCGAGCTTGCCGAATATGGCAGCGCGCTGAAGGTTCCCCAGGTCTGGTCGCAGGTCGCTGAAGACGACGATGACGCCGATCCGGCCATCGTCCTGGGCGTTGCGCTGAGCCCGTTCAACATCCGAACCCCGCAGGGCCAGTATGAGTTCAACCTCGACACGCTGGGCGAATCGGTGACGCTGACCATCGCGCCGATGACGCGGAGCGGTGAGCTGGGCGATCGCCGCGCGGTTCAGCGGTTCACGATCGTCAATGAGTACAAGAGCGGCCTGATGGATGCCGACCGGGGCCAGGTGTTCGTGCCGTTCGAGATTCTCCAGAAGATGAACCAGTTCGACGCCTGGAAGCTCTATCCCGATGAGGATCCGGTCACGCTCGAGCCGATCGGAGACCCCATTGCCATGCCCGCCCGGGCGACGCTGATCATGGTTCGCGCCAAGCCAGGCATCGATGCTCAGACGCTCCGAACCCAGACCGAGGCGGTGATCGAGGAGCATCGTAAGCGGATGGGCTGGCAGATGTCGCCGCGGGTGATGACCTGGCGCGACCAGCATGCCGGACTGTTCGCCGCGGTTGAAAACGAGCGCGGGCTGCTGACGATCCTCTTTGGCATCATCAGCATGGTCGCGGCGGTGATGATCGGCGTGATCTTCTACATGATCGCCATGGAGAAGACCCGGGATATCGGCGTGCTTCGGGCCATCGGCGCCGGCCGCGCGGGCATCGCATCCATCTTCCTCTGCTACGGCCTGGTGCTGGGCATCATCGGCTCGATCCTGGGCGTCACGCTGGCGTGGCTGGTGGTCAGCAACATCAACGAAATCCAGGAGTTTCTCGTGGTGCTCGGCTTCCAGCGCGTCTGGGACCCGCAGACCTACTACTTCGACCGCATCCCTTCGCGTCTGGATGCCGGGGAGGTAGCCATCATTGTCCTGGCCGCGATCACCGCCAGCATCGTCGCCGCGATCGTGCCGGCCATCCTCGCGGCGATGGTCGATCCGGTAAAGTCGCTTCGCTATGAGTGAAAAGCCCTCCAACGCAACGGTCGCGCCGCCGAGCGCGGCCAATGACGACCTGCCCGTCGCCCGGCGGTCGCCGGTCTCCGGTCCTCTGCTGGAAGCCACCGACGTCGCCAAGCATTTCCGCATGGGCCAGGAAGACATCCAGGTGCTCCGGAGCATCCACCTCAAGGTCGAGCCTGGCGAATGGGTCAGCATCATCGGGGCTTCGGGCTCGGGAAAGAGCACCCTGCTCCATCTCCTGGCGGCTTTGGACCGGCCGGACCGGGGAACACTGAAAGTGGAGGGTCGATCGATCTTCGACCTGGGCGCGGGCGATTTGAACCGCTATCGCGTGGAGAAAGTCGGCATCGTCTTCCAGGCGTATCACCTGCTTCCGGAATTGTCAGCCCTCGAAAACGCGATGATCAGCGGCATGATGCGCCGGAGGGCCGACCGGGGCGAGGGCACCCTCCGGGATCGGGCCACAGCGCTGCTGGACCAACTCGGCCTCGGCCACCGCCTCCGCCATCGGCCCAACAAGCTCTCCGGTGGCGAGCGGCAGCGGGTGGCCATCGCCCGGGCATTGATCAACCGGCCGGTGTTGCTGCTGGCCGATGAGCCGACGGGCAACCTTGACCAGCGGACCGGCCAGCACATCCTCGAGCTTTTCCAGCGGATCCATCAGTCCGGCCAATCGATCATCATGGTCACCCACGAGCCGGGCATCGCCGCCATGGCCGATCGCTGTCTCCAACTCGACGATAGCGGCCTTTCACCCGCCAAAGTCTGAAATCACCGGGCCGATTCGCTGGACTCAGGTTCACCGCCACGGATGCTCGGCCGGATTGGCGAACCTGAAATCCTCGAGTCGGGCGGCGATGGCGGGCTTCCGATCTGGCCGGAAACCCGCTTTTTCGGTAAATTGTCCGCTTCCCGCCCGACCGGGCCGACCCCGCCCCATCCCATCGAGCCAAGCCATGACCCGACGAGTGTTGTTGACCACCACCAGCTACCAGGACACGCCCGGAGCCCATCACCAATTGCTCAAGGAAAGCGGCTACGAGGTTGTTCGCGATCGCGGTCCGCTCAGCGAGACGCGGATGCTTGAATTGATCGAAACCGCCGGCCCGTTCGATGGCCTGCTCAACGGTGATGATCAGATCACGGCCCGGGTCATCGATGCCGCCCTGCCGGCGCTCAAGTGCATCTGCAAGTACGGCATCGGGCTGGATTCGATCGATGTCCGTCACGCCACCAGCCGCAAGGTTCCCGTGCTCTTTACGCCCGGCGTCAATCACACCACCGTCGCCGAACATGCCCTCGGGCTGATGATCGCGCTGGCCAAGCATTTCTGGGCGCATCTGCGTGAAGTCAAAGCGGGCAACTGGAAACGAATCACCGGCAGCGAGCTTCACGGAAAGACCCTGGCGGTGCTGGGCATGGGCCGGATCGGCAAGGAAGTGATCATTCGCGGCCGGGCGTTCGGCATGAAGCCGGTGGGCTTCGATCTCCACTGGGATGAAGCGTTCGCCGCCGAGCACGGCGTCCAGCGCATCGATACCGCTGAAGAGGCCCTGAAGGTCGCCGATGTGGTCAGCCTGCACATGAATCTGAGCGAAGAAAACGCCGGATTCATCAATGCCCGTACGCTCAGCCTGATGAAGGCCTCGGCCATACTGATCAATACCGCCCGGGGCGGATTGGTGGTTGAGCGGGATATCGCCGACGCTTGCCGCGCCGGCCGCCTGGGCGGATATGCCACCGATGTTCTGGATCACGAGCCGATGAAAGCGCCCCATCCCTTCCAGGACATTGACAACATCCTTGTGACACCGCACGTCGGCAGCCGAACCTTCGAAAGCGTCGAACGCCAGGCGATGCGCGCCACGCGGAATCTGATCAACTTCCTCGAAGGTCGCGAAGATTTCATCCAGGCCAATCGCTTCTGACTTCAGTGGCCACGAGCCCCCACCATCACACCATCGGCGGCGTCCGGCCGCACGGAGAATCACACGATATGGCGACCCGCAAACGTTCGAGCGATAAAGACCCGCATTCCGATATCGGCCTGATCGGCCTGGCCGTGATGGGCCAGAACCTTGTGCTGAACATCGCCGATCATGGATTTGCGATTTCCGTCTATAACCGCACCGAGGCCAGGACACGCGAGTTTCTTGAACAGGCCCAGGCCCAGGAGCCGTGCTTTGGCAATCTCAGGGGCTGTTATTCGCTCGAGGAACTGGTCGCAAGCCTCAAGCGGCCGCGCAAGCTCATCCTGCTGGTCAAATCCACGGCCAAGCACGGCCATGAGCGCGATGCCGTGGACTTGCTGATCGATCAATTGCTCCCGTTGCTGGATACCGGCGACATCCTCGTCGATGGCGGCAACTCGAACTGGAACTGCACCATCCGCCGGGCCGGGGAACTGGGCCAGCGCGGTATTCGCTTCATCGGGTCGGGCGTCTCCGGCGGCGAGGTCGGGGCGCGATTCGGCCCTTCGCTCATGCCCGGTGGCGACCTCAAGGCGTGGAAGAGCCTCGAGCCCATCTGGACCGCCATCAGTGCCAAGGTCGATCGCAAGTCCGGCAAGCCGCTGGAAAACTACGCCAAGGGCAAGCCCATCACCGAGGGTGAACCCTGCGCGGCGTATATCGGCCCGGACGGCGCGGGCCACTACGTGAAGATGGTCCACAACGGCATTGAATACGGCGACATGCAGTTGATCTGCGAGGCGTACTTTCTCATGTCCAGACTGCTGGGCATGAAAGCCGGCGCTATTGGCGAAGTTTTTGAGCAGTGGAACGCCGGCGATCTGGATTCCTTCCTCATTCAGATCACCGCCGACATTCTCAAGCAGAAAGACCCGATCAAATCCGGCAAGTTCCTGGTGGATCATGTCCTGGACACCGCCGGGCAGAAAGGCACCGGCAAGTGGACCGCCGACAGCGCGTTGGAACTGGGCATCCCGGCCTCAACGATCGCCGAGGCGGTGTTCGCCCGCTGCGCCAGCGCGCTCAAGGAGGAACGGGTTTCGGCCGCGCGCGTGCTGCGCGGCCCCAAACCCGCCTTTGAAGGCGAGCGCGAAGACCTGATCGCCGCCATTCGCGATGCCCTCTATTGCTCGAAGATCTGCTCCTACGCCCAGGGCTTCCAGCTCATGGCCGAAGCCCAGCGCGAGTACAAGTGGAAGCTGGATTTCGGGCAGATCGCCATGATCTGGCGCGGCGGCTGCATTATCCGCGCCCGCTTCCTGCAGAAGATCAAGGAAGCCTACGACGAGAACCCCGGCCTGGCCAACCTGCTGTTGGACCCCTACTTCCGCAAGCAGATTCAGAAGGGACAGGGCAACTGGCGCAAGATCGTGGCCCTGAGCGCTCAGAACGGCGTCCCCTGCCCGGCGTTCGGCTCGGCCCTGGCTTACTATGACATGTACCGATCGTCGGTGCTGCCGGCCAACCTCCTGCAAGCCCAACGCGATTACTTTGGGGCCCACACGTTTGAGCGAACGGACAAGCCGCGCGGCAAGTTCTTCCACGTCGATTGGCCCGACCCCAAACGCCCCATGCAAAGCGTGTGAACCAGGGATCATCACGCCAAGACCGCGCGGCCGACGAAGAACGGCTGCGTCCAGGCGAAGGTTTCGCCCGCGCCCCAACATTCCAGGCGGACATAACGCACCCGATCGGGGACCACCAGCTCGATCCGTGGGCCATCGGCCACGGCGACGCGCTTCCCTCCCGTGGCCACGGCCACGATCCGCTGCGCGTTGGGTGCCTCAACCCGGATGGTCATGCCGTGGACTTCGATGGAGCGAATCAACACCCCGGTCGAGGCATAGAAGCGGCCCTCGATCAGCGCATCCATCACGCCATCCAGATCGCGCTCACGCGCCAGCGCCATGACCCATCCCCGGCCGACGTCCGTGGCATCGTGGGCATCGTCGGTCGCCAGTCCCCAGACCCTGTGGCCATCGGCCAGCACCATGTCCCACTTGTTCATCGCATAAGGTGAGCCGCGATTGACCCCGCAGATGCCGTTGTAGATTTCGATCCCGACGAATCCCATCCACTGCCGCATCAACATCATCGGACAGTGATCAAACGCCGCGCCCTGGTTGGGATGGTTCACGATCACCATCGACCGTTCGTGCCGGGCGTGGTCGATCACGGCCTGCCGTTGCGGGATCGGCCTGACCAGGCGCTGAGCGTTCAAGTGCAGCAGATGAGGTCCGCCGGCCGTGATCTCGTTGCCGGGGATCAGGATCAGCCCGCGTCGATCGAGCAAGGCATAGCGGGATTCATCGGTCAATCGATCATGATCGGTGAACGCCAGAAAGTCATAGCCGCGCGCGGCGTAGAGATCGACCATCGCCTGATGGCTGAGCACGCCATCGGAGTGGTTGGAGTGGGTGTGCAGATTCCCCTTGAGCCATTGGCCCTGATCGAGGTTCTGATAAGGGTGCTCAAGGGCTTTCATCGCCGATCACGACCCCGCCGACCCGGAATCATCATCCGCCGAACGCTTGAACGCGATGTGCCGTGAAACCGGCATGACATCGTCAAAGAGGCTCTTGCGAGGCTGTCGCCGGTCGCGGAGAATCATGCCAACCCCCGCCAGCGCGATCACGCCCAACACCACCGCCGCCATCAGCACCCCCAGGACCGCCAACGCCGCGCGGCTGACCAGGGCGACCGTGCTTCCCTCGCCCAGGAGGTGCGCCAGCCTCGGGTCTTCAACCGCCTCCACCGTCGGCCCATCGACCAGCACGATCCAGATCGCCGAGCCCAGCAATGTCAGCAGCGAAACCGGCAGCAGCACCTTCACGCACATATGCAGCACCTGATCGATCCGGATGCGCGGCAAGGTCCAGCGAAGCCACATCTGCACCCAGACCACCAGAAAGGCTTTGCTGATGAACAACAGCGCGCCATAGAGGTTCAGCACGATCAGCCCGGTGACACTCAGCCCCATCGCCGAGGCCGCGCCGGCCAGGCCCGCCTCGGTCGTGGCCGCATCGATCTGGCCGGCGAAATACGCCTGCCCCGCCGCGACCGGGTCGTAGCCGATCAGCATATAGATCGGGTCCCATGCCCCCAGGGGACTGTTCCAGGCGCCGAGAAACAGCGTCGCCTGGATCGCACCGACGATGAACATCCCCGCATACTCGGCGAAGAAGAAAAGCGACCAGCGAAGGCCGCTGTACTCGGTCAGGTAACCGGCGACCAGCTCGCTTTCCGATTCAGGAAGGTCGAAAGGCGCGCGCTTGTTCGAAGCCAGCGAGGCCACAAAGTAGAGAAAGAAGGCCAGGAAGACGAATGGATTGACAAACACGAACCAAGCCCAGAGGCCCCCGCCCTGAAGGTAGGCCAATTCCACCATGTTCAGCGTGCCGGCCGCCAGCACCGCCGTCAGAATAGCCAGCCCCATCGGAATCTCATAACTGACCATCTGGCACGCCTCGCGCATCGCGCCATAAATCGACCACTTGCTGTTGGAGCCCCACCCGGCCAGGATCGTGCCCATCACCTCCACGCCCAGCACCGCCAGGAGGTAGATCACCCCGATGTTCAATCCTTTTTCGAAAACCAACTGCGGCCCGAACGGAAGCGCCAGAAACGCGGCGAACACCGGCGCGAAGGCCAGATACGGGGCCAGGCGAAACAAGAAACCATCGGCCCGGGCTGGAATCAGGTCTTCCTTGAAAACCAGCTTGATGCCATCAGCGATCGATTGCGCCCAACCATGCCAACCACCGACATGCATCGGTCCCAGGCGGCTCTGCACGTGACCGGCCACCTTCCGCTCCCACCAGATGAAAAACATCACCATCAGCCCGACACCGGCGGTGAAGACACCGCCGATGATGGCGATGCTCAAGCTGATTTCCAGCAGAAGATTCCCGCCCGTGTAGTACTCGAGCATCCGGCATCGGCTCCTGAACGCGCTGAACTCCGGTTCCGCTGGACCTTCGGGCGCTGGACCGGACTCTGGAAAGTCCGGAGTTTAGCAATTGGCGGCTGAGTCGACAAAATCATCCGATTTCTGACGGACTTTCGCGAATCTTCAAACACCAAGGCATTTCAACCCGCCCATCAGCCTGTCCGGCATTCGCCTCGCATGCCCGTTTCCACGGCGGCTCAATCTTCGGCGCGCTGACTCATCGCATCGGCCACCAGTCTCACCAGCATGTCCAATCCCGGTTGCTCCTCACCACCCCAGAGCCATTTGAGCAGCGCGTTGATGTGCGCCGGTTCCGGGCGTGGCGTGATGAGCGATTCCGGAGGCAGGTCTTTGGGCCAATCGCCGTGGTCGGCCGCTTCACCGACCAGTTGAACGATCGCCTCGGCCGCGCCCCGGGCCATGATGCGCGGCATAACCCCCGCCTCCAGGGCCAGGCGCATCGGCCCGAAAAGACGATCGTTGTAGCCCAGTTTCCGACGCGGATCGCGCGTCACCCGTTCAACCAGGTCGTTGAGATGCGGATTCGCCATCCGCGCAAGAAGATCGTCGGCATAGGCCCGCCAACCTTCGGGCGTGAAGAGCTCATCGCCATGATCGCCGTGACGGTGAATCAACCCCGCGCCGCATTCTTCCAGGAACGCCCGCCGGGCCAATGATCGTAACGAGTCATCGCCACCGGCTTCGGCCATGCTGACATAACCCCGATCGCGGCCGAGATAACCAAGAAGCGCGTGAACAGCATTGTGGCCGAAGAGCTTGGCTTCCTCGAAGGGCAAGAGTTCGGGCTTGGCGGTGAATACGGGGATGCGGCTTGCGACACCCGCCCGGCGAGGCTGGGAGATCAGAATCCGGTTGAAGGCTTCCACGAGCACCGCCCGGGGCAGGTCCGGCACCGCGCGCTTCAAACCCAGACGCTCGATCGTTGGTGCATCGGTGATGACCCCGCTCATCTTGCCGATCACCGTGTTGACCACCTCGAAACGATCATGGCGATCGCGAGGCAACAGCGCGGCCACTTTCTCGGTCAGGAGTTCGGCTGCGTGATTGTCGTTCTCGGCCGCATAGATCAGAAGCGGCGACGAACGGGTGCGGCGTTGAATGCCCTCGGCCAGAATCGATGCAGCGCAGGCTCGCCCGCCCCGGTCAAAGAAACGGACGCTGGGCAGTGCGGTGGCCGCTTCATCGGCGTTGGCGATCGCTTCGATCAAGTGTTCCCGATCGTTGGCCTCACCCGGATTGCGCAGCTCCAACCCGCGAAGTTGCACCGCCTCGATCCCATCGGTATCAGCGATGTTGATCCAATAGGTGCCGGCATGGCGGTTCACCGCCTCGACCAGGACCGAATCGACCTCGGCGATGACCATGCGGCGAAAATAATCGCTGCGCTGAGCCTCCAGTGCGAACAAGGCGCTCTGAATCGGACCGAAGCCGAATCCAACGAAGAGACCCGGTGCTGAGGTGGTTGCTTCAGGCATGGCGTGTTGACCCGGCCGCGATGAACGTTGGACCCATCATGACCATGGAATCATCCACAGGCGGCGTTGAGCGCCTGTTCGATGTCGGCCACGATGTCCTCGACATCCTCGATGCCGATGGACAGCCGCACATACTCGGGATTGACGCCCGCCTGGGCCTGTTCCTCGGGGGTCAACTGCTGGTGGGTGGTGGATGCCGGATGGATCACCAGGCTCTTGGCATCGCCGATGTTGGCCAGGTGCGAGAGCAGCTTGGCCTGATTGATGAAGCGAACTGCCGCATCGTATCCGCCCTTGATGCCAAAGCCGATGATCGCCCCGGCGCCGTGGGTCAGGTATCGCCGCGTCTGCTCGAAATCTGGATGGCTGGGCAGGCCGGGATAATTGACCCAGTCGACATTGGGGTTGGATTCGAGGAACTGGGCCACTCGCAATGCGTTCTCGCAGTGTCGCGGCATGCGAAGGTGCAGCGTTTCGATCCCCAGCAGGTTCAGGAACGAGCCGAAGGGGCTCTGCACCCCCCCGGTATCGCGCAGCATGTGGGTGCGCATGTGGATGACATAGGCGATGTTGCCGATCGGTCGCAGGGCTTCCTCGAAGACGATGCCGTGATAGGCGGGGTCGGGCGCGCAGAACTCGGGCCATTTCTCCGGATCGCTGGCCCAGAGAAATTTGCCGCTGTCCACCACCGCGCCGCCAATATGCACCCCGTGGCCGGCCAGGAACTTGGTCGTCGAGTAGACCACGATGTCGATGCCGTGATCGATTGGCCGGAGCAGCGCCGGGGTCATGACCGTGTTGTCGCACATCAACGGCAGGCCGTGCTGATGCGCCACTCCGCTGATTCGCCGATAGTCGGGCACATCGTTCTTCGGGTTGCCCAGCGATTCCATGAACACCAGGCGGGTGTTGTCATCGACCAGTTCGCTGATGCGCTCGGGATGATGGCTGTCAAAGAACCGGACTTCGATGCCCAGCTTCTTGAAGGTCTGCGTGAAGAGCGTCCACGTGCCGCCGTAAAGCGCGGTGGTGGAGATGAAATTCTGCCCGCTGTGGCAGATGGTCAGGATGGCGGCGGTGATGGCCGCCTGTCCGGAAGCGAACCCCAGCGCCGCCGCGCCCCCCTCCAGCGCCGCCAGGCGCTTTTCCATCACATCCGTGGTGGGGTTCATCAGCCGGGTGTAAATGTTGCCGAACTCTTTCAGTGAAAAGAGATTGGCCGCGTGCTCGGTATCACGGAAGGTGTAGGAGGTGGTGGCGTAGATCGGCACCGCCCGGGCGTGAGTGACCGGGTCCGGCTCCTGGCCGGCATGAAGGGCCTGCGTGGCGAATCGGTAGGCTGGTTGCTCCACGACTATTTACTCCTATCAGCGAACTGCGATGGGTTTTGCCCGCGATGCGGTGAGAGTGTAGTGCCCGGCCCAACGGATGCAAAACAAAGGCGGATCGCCGCCGGCCGACGTCATTCAGACATGGGATGGTGGAAACGGATCAGGCGGCCGGGGAGCGCATCAGATCGCGCAGGGCCTGCTCGACATCCGGCTGTCGCATCAGGTGCTCGCCGACCAGAATCCGGTGTACGCCCGCAGCGCGTAGCCGGGCCACATCGTCGGGCGTTTTGATGCCGGATTCAGCCACGAGAATGGAAGGGTCCTCGATCATCTCCAGCATCCGCATGGTGTGCCGGATATCGGTGCTCATCGTCCGGAGATTGCGGTTGTTGACGCCCAGCAAGGCATAGCCTGGATGCGGAAAGCCGATATGCGGGCGAACCCTCAGCAGCGACTCGACCTCATGCACCTCCAGGAGTGTGGTCATCTGAAGCTCGGTCGAGAGGATCATCAGGTCGATCAGCAGGGCCTCGTCGAGGCATTCAGCAATCAGAAGGATCGCGTCCGCCCCCGCCGCTCGCGCCTCGTAAACCTGGTAAGTATCAACAATAAAGTCTTTGCGAAGGACCGGGATGTCCACCGCGTCCTTGATCTGCCTCAGGTAAGCCAATGAACCCTGGAAGAACTTTTCATCGGTCAGGCAACTGATCGCCGCCGCGCCGGCGCGCTGATAGGCCAGAGCCAGTTCGACGGGCTGAAAGTCCTCCCGGATCAGACCACCCGATGGGCTGGCTTTCTTCACCTCGGCAATCACACGAAGCTCACCGGGCGGACGGGTGAGCGCGGCAAAGAAATTCCTCGGCTTGGTGGTGGCCAGGGCCGCCTCCCGAACCCCCTCCAGCGGGCGAGCCTGCTTGGCGGCGGCAATCTCCTGGCGCTTGTGCTCCACGATCCGGGCCAGAACGTCAGTCAATTTGAATCTCCAACTTGTTTTTCCATCGTCAGTTATTGGCTGGAATCCATGGCGTCGCCCTGGCCCGGCTCGCGGTCCGAAAGCGGCAACAGCCTAAGTCCCGTGCCCCTGGAAATGCCATCTCATGATGATACCGCCCAGATTTCGCTGGATGTGGCAAGCGCCCGGCACACCGATGTCACGTCCGCGCGGCAAAGGAAGGAGGATCAGTTTCCTCCGCCGGGTCGCTGCCGGCTGGAACCCTGCGGACGACCGGGGGAACGTCTGCCCGAATCCGTGCCGCTGTACTCGATCATCTCCCGCCAGATTCGCCGCAGTTCCGGGCGGTCGCTGGCGACCAGTCGCACACCGTTGCCCAGATCACGTTCAAGCAGCCGCCCCCGATGATCGTAGATGGAGACCCGCTCTTCATGGTTGAGCGTCACCCGCGACCAGACCTCGAACCCGCCATCTTCGCGCTGTTCAACACGATCGGTCCTCAGGACAATGCGACCCACTTCCGGCTGATAGCTGTAGAATCCCAACATCATCCGGCTTCCGCGTGGCAGCATCGCGCCCAGAACTTCCCGCTCAAGCAGCGAAAGATAGGCCTTGGGAGGAGTTGTCCAGCGTCTCTGCTGCCGAGGATCGTCCTTGGGGATCACGCCGAGTCGCCGATTTCTGGGGTTGATGAACGCCCCGCCGGAAACGTGGGACACGGAGATGATGTCGCGCGATCGCGTGCCGAAATCCAGCGACAGGACATGCTCACCGGGGACCGCCGCGCGAGCTTGGGCTCGACGAAGATCAAGCGAATCATCACGCCCGTCCTTCTGAGCGTCCTCACCCAGGACGAAGGCCGGGCGATCCGTCCACGGCCGGTAGGCCGAGCGACAATCCCAGACCTCGTGACGCCGGTCATTCGACAAGAAGTAAGACTCATATGCATCCAGCACCTGCTGGCCACCGGCAATCGAGCGGCGTTCCACGATGAGCCTGACGCCGCCCATGCCAAGTTCCGATGCTTCTTTCTCAAAGCGAATCCGCTTGTAGCCGGTGTCGCGCCCGTTGGTCACGATCCGGAAGTACCGAACCGGTTCCATCACCCTGCGAATCTGGTCCACGGTGATGGTCTGCCGGAAGGTGTCACCGGCGGTGATCAGTGTGGTCCGTTCCCGATCGAGATTCTCCGGCGGCGCGATCCGAATGCTTTGGAGCATCGCATCGAAAATCTGATCCAGCTCCTCGGAACGAACCCGGTCATCGTCATAATCAAGCTGCAGGGACAGGTAATTCAACGGATCGATCTGCGCAAAGGCGCGGCTCATGATCGCCGTATCCTCGCCCTTTCGTGGCACACGAAACTGCACCAGCGAGACCGGCGTGCGTTCCACTCGAAGCAGTTGCTGCTTCGAGATCGAAGCGTTGGGCTGAACGTTCATCCGCTCGATGATCACACGAGAAAGCTCCGCGGCATTGGTCATCTCTTCGGTATGGACCATCGAGACGATGATCACCGCGCGACGGGTGGGCAGATCAATGCGAAGCACCACGCCATCGCTCACGAACGAATAAAGCTCGGCATCGTGAGGCAGGCGAAAGCTGATGCCAAAGCTCTGGGCGGTCCATCGCTCACGGCTGAGCCAGCGGTCCAGCGATTCCTGCTCGGACGCGGCATCCCCCGACCGCTTTCCGCCGGGCATGACAAAGCCCTGGTCGCGCGGCAATGGGTCAAAATCACCCGATGCCGCCAAGCCACCATCAGCAAAACCGACAGCCAGGGCCATCGCCAGAACGATCACCGACCACCGGATAGCGCGGCCACCGGCCAAACGAAAGAAAACATGCATCAATAAGGATGGGCTCAGTTTCATGGCTTTTCAGTCTAGGCACCGGCCCATCCGGCGTCATCTCGAACGGCCCAACCCCCACCGGATCCCGTGGAAGGCCAGACACCCGTACCCGCTGGCGGTCACCCTGAACGCGACGGACCGCTCTTGTATCTGCATATGGCCAGCAGAACCGCCACCATCGCCGCCATGAACACCAGGAACCATACGATATCGACCACCGCGATCACCGCGCCAAGCGGGATCACCACCAACACCCAGATCAGCACCGTCACCCACCCCTCCCATGTCGCCGGCTGCCAGCCCCAGCCCCACGTCTTGGGCACGAACCAGTAACGAGGTTTGGGGTCGTCAGCCATGGCTGGTGTCTCGACACCGGATGCTGGATCGCCGCGCCGGCCGGCTTTAGTTGGCGTAAGGGTCGGCCGCATCGCGCAGGCCATCGCCCAGGAAATTGAAACAGAGCACCGTCAGCACGATCAGCATCACCGGCAACAACAGCCAGGGGTAGTGCGCCACGGCCTGCATCTGCATCGTGTCCTGAAGCATGACGCCCCAACTGACCACCGGCGGGCGCAGGCCCAGCCCCAGGAAGCTGAGCGCCGTTTCACCCAGGATCATGCCCGGCACGCTGAGCGTCAGCACAACGATGATGTGGCTGGTGAAGCCCGGTACCAGGTGACGGAAAAGAATACGCCCATGGCCAGCGCCCAGCAACCTCGCCGCGACCGCGTAGTCCTCTTCGCGCAGCGACAGAATCTTGCCACGCACCACGCGCGCAAGGCCGGTCCAACCCAGAAGGCTCAGCACGATGGTGATGGCAAAGTAAACCCGAAGCGGCGACCAGTCTCCGGGCATCACCGCCGCCAGCGCCAGCCAGAGCGGCAACTGCGGAAACGCATTGATGATCTCGATGCCGCGCTGGATCAGGTTATCCACCGAGCCGCCGATATAGCCGGAAACGCCGCCGATCACGATGCCCAGGATGAACGTGATCACAATCGAGATCACGCCGATCGAAAGGCTGATGCGTGAGCCGTAGACCATGCGGCTGAACAGGTCGCGGCCGTAACGATCAGCCCCCAGGAAATAGAACGATGGCGCAAGGTGGCGAGGCGCCTCGCCCTCCAGCAACACGGTCGGGGTTGAGGGATTGAGCCGGTCGTGCGCGGCATGATGGATGCCAAACAGATGCACATCCCATTCGAACAGTCCCCAGAGCCGGTAGCTTTCACCCCGCACGAAGAAGCTCAGCGGAATGACCCATTCCGTGTCGCGGGTATAGGTCTTGGCGAAGGTGATCGGATCGACATGCACGCGCATGCCGTGGACGTGTAACCCGTGTTCGATCGAAAACCGAGGCAGTTGCGGCGGGCAGTAGGCATAGTCCAGATCGCGGTGGTCCCGGCCGGTCGGGGCGACCATCTCGGCGAAGATGGCCATGAGATAGAGCAGGATCAGCAAATAGAAACTCGCCAGCGCCACCTTGTGCCGGCAGAACCGCCGCCAGATCAACTGCCACTGGGAGAGCGAGGCGACCTCCTGAATCGGATCGATCAGCGCCGCCGAAGGCGCGGGATTCGCCGGTTGCGTGGGCTGGGGCTTGGGGGCATCCACGCTCATCGCGTGCCTCCTTCCATCCGGATGCGCGGGTCCAGCCACAACAGCAGCAGATCACTGACCAGTGTCCCGAACACGCCCAGAAGACTCAGCACCATCAGCATCGATCCGGCCAGGTACATGTCCTGGGTCAGCAGTGCCGAGAGCATCAGGGGCCCGACCGTCGGCAGACTCAGCACCATGGCGACGATGGCGCCGCCGGATACGAGCTGCGGAAAGATACCGCCGATGCCGCTGATGAACGGATTCAGCGCCAGGCGAACCGGATACTTGAGCAGCAGCTTGAGCGGCCGAACACCCTTGGCCCGCGCGGTGGTGACATACGGTTTGCGTAGTTCATCCAGCAGATTGCCGCGCATCACACGAATCATCCCCGCCGTCCCGCCAATGCCCAATACCAGCACCGGAACCCAGATGTGCTGAAGCAGGTCCACCACCTTGCCCCAGGTCCATTCCGGCTGCCCGGCGTACTCGGCGGAAAAGAGCCCCGTGACCTGAACGCCGAAAAGCTCCGCGCTGGCGTAGATCAGCACCAGGGCCAGCAGGAAGTTGGGCACGCACATGCCGATGAAGCCGACAAACGTCAGGATGTAATCACTGATCGAATACTGCCGCACCGCCGAATAAATGCCCGCGGGCACGGCGAACGCCCAGGTAAAGATGATCGTCAAGGCCGAGATCGTCACCGTCAGGGCGATTCGATCCCCCACGACATCATTGACCCGCCTCCCATCCTCCATCGACCGTCCCAGATCGCCCTGGATCAGGCCTCGATCCGATGATTGGAATCCGGTGAACCAGTAGATGCCCAGCCAGCGCAGGTAGCGCTGAAAGTACGTTTCCTCAAGGTGGAAGAGTTCCTTGAGTTCCTCGACCTGGCGCAGGGCCGCTTCATCACCGGTCATCTGTAGCTCGGCGATACGCGCCGAGATGAAATCCCCCGGGGGCAGTTGAATAATCACGAACACGATGATCGAGATGATCAGCAGCGTCGGGATCATGATCAGGAGCCGACGTCCGATGTAGGGGTGACGAAACGCCGCCATCAGCAGCAGGAGGCCAAGCGTGCCCAACACCAGCACGCGGATGATCAGGCCGATCACTCCCGATGTCGAAGCCGCTTCCCGCCCGGCGACCGAACGTGGCTCGGGCGTCACGGTGGTCATGGCGCGGCGGACCTGGGCGATGGCACCGGGCGAATCGCTCGGGTCAACGAAGAAGTAAGTCTCGATCCCCGCGTTCGCCGGCGTGGCGTAATCGGCTCCGACCAGGGCATTGTCCGGCACGTTGCGAAGATTCTTGTCCACCACCACCAGTTGCGGCGGCGGGGTTCCGATGCTGATGTGCCAGACGTTCTCCGCGGCGATCTGAAGAACCTCACGGAAAATCTCAACCTGTTCATCCAGGTCCACCGTCCGCTGAGCCTTGCCCAGCACTTCCATGGCCCGGTAGAGCGGATGATCCTTGGGCGGGCCGAACGAGCCGGGCCGTTCGGCCCGCGGATCACCATAAAACCCGCCCAGCCCGTACCACACGCCCCAGGCGGGGGCGAAGAACGATTCGATATAGGTCGGCACGAAGTTGCGCGGCTGCACCAGGGGGAAGATTTCGCTTTCGCCCATCCAAACCGTGAAGTCGTGGTCGTAGGCGTTCTTCTCGGCATAGAAAAGCGGCCGGGCGCGCTCGCGGAGAATCACGCGAACACCGATCCTGGCCCAGTCATCAATGATGAACTGCGCCGGGCCGCTGCCCGTGTAGTCGGTGACGTTCAGATAGAACGTCATCCGCGTGCCATCGCGGAACAGTCGGAAGCCGTCCCGATCGCGTTGGGTCAGCCCTAGCTCATCAAGCTTCCGGTTGGCCCGGTCGGGGTCGAACTCGGTGAAACTGTGAAACAGCGGTGGATGGTGGAAGGGTGAATCCGGCCCGGGGTCGATCTGTGCCGGCTCGATCTGGTTGTTGTACTCAGCGCGGATGATCGCCCGACGGTTGATCGCCAGCGAAAGCGCCTGGCGGAAGGTCACTTCGTTGAGCAACTCATGCTTGAGGGCGGTATCGGGCCGGGCCGGATCGATCCGTCGGTTGAGCACCGGAAAAACCGTATAAACCGAACGGGTGCCCTGGGGCCAGTGGAAGACCTCGTAGTTATTCTGCCGCCGCTGGTTCATCAGCAGCGTGTAATCCTCGTAGCGGATGTGCCGAAGCTGCATGGTGATCTCGCCGCCGGCGGCGGTGACGCCGATCATGTTCGGCGCTTTGATGTCCATCAGCAGGCGATCGATGTACGGAAGCTGGTTGCCGGCCTCATCCACAACGGGGTAGTAGGGATTGCGGACAAAGGCATAAGGCGGATTGGCCTGGTAGGTACGATAGACCCACGGCCACAGGCGGGGATGCTCCGGGTTGAGGAAATTCTTGACCCGATTGTAAACGCCCTGGGGGCTGGCCACACCAAGCGAAGCCTGCATCGCCGCGATGGCCTCGGGATCACCAATTTCGGGGTGGTATCGCTCAAGATAATGCGCAGGCAAACACCAGGTATGGGCCCCGGCCATTCGCTCGGGAAACAACCCGTTGGGCTCGGGAAAGACGAAGCGAACCGTATAGTCGTCCACCCTCTCGATACGGCCGACATCCGGGCCGATGCGAAGCAGGGTCGGCGCCTGGTCGTAGAACAGCACCTCCTGCTCATACCAGAACATGATGTCATCGGCCGTCAGCGGATGGCCGTCAGACCATCGAGCGCCCCGGCGCAGGTGTACGACGTAAACGCGGCCATCGTCCTCGACATCCCAGCCCTTGACCAGGTGGGGCACGATTGGATAGCCCTGTGGCGACCAGCGCGCCATGGTCGCTCCACTGAGTCGCCAGGTGATGACGCTCAGGTCACCCTGGCTGCTGCACACGCGATACCACGTGCCGCCATAGTTGCCCACGCCATCCACACCCTTGAGCACCGCGGGCTCGGGGCCCACCCGCTCGTGAACCGGGGGCAGTTCTCCTTCCTCGACCAGTTGGGCAAGGATCGGCGATTCGCCGCGCGGAAACCATGACGCGGCCTCACCCTGGGCATAGTCAACATTCTGGAGCAGCACCAGCGGGTTATCCGGATCGATCCGCGTATCGCGCAGGCGCTCAACCTCGGCCAGGGCCCGCTCATCGTGGACCACCGGCGGCCGATCCAGGTTGGGGCGCACGACCCAACCTGAGACATAGAGCAGTCCCACCAGGCCGAAAACGCTTCCGATCACCCAGAGGGATACGTGTACCCAGTGCTTGGCTTTGGACATCAGAACTCAACCTTTGTCGAACCGCCGTCCCGGAAGCGGGCAGGGTCCGATCAAGCATGCCGCGCGGGCAACGATGCCATCAAAAATACCGCGGACGGAAGTATACCCCATTCCTCGACCCGGGAACGGGAAACCACCGTGACCGCCCCCGTTAGCCCCCAACGCCGCCGTGACCATCATGTGAACCCAACGGTGTGGGCTTCGCGCCCGGAGGTCGATCGGATGGATCGCCCGCTGGATCGTGGGTTCCACGGCGTTAGAAGAGGAGTTGAAACTGTGCGCGAACCGTCCAGGCATTGGGCGGCGCGGCCCGAAACCCCAGGCCGCTCCGGTCCCGCTGGACATTGAAGGCATGCGTGGCATCAATGGTCACCTTCGCCGAATGTCCCCTGATGTAGAAGTTGCCGCCGATCGTCAGATACTGCTCATGGTTGTCCAGCGGACCCAGGGGCGGGGCACCACCGGCCGACCCGGCCGCGCCTTGGATGTACTGCCAGTCGAAGCGGGCAAACGGTTCAAGCACATAGTCACCAACAGCCAAAGCATAGGCCCCTTGAACCACAAAGCCATAAGCGTTGATGTCCGGCCCGGCTGCCATCAACATGTGCGATCCGAAAGCCGCCGCATAAGCGCTAAAGCCATCGACCTTGAAAATGGCATCGGCGGTCCACTTGACCAGATCGTCATTGGCCGCGGCGGTGCCGGTCTTGCCAAGTTCATAATGGCCGGCGGCGCCCAGCGTCAGGAACAATTCATCCCCCGGGAGCGAGGTGAAGGCTGAATCATTCCAACGGTCACCGAGCACCTTCGCTTCGACACGCCCGGTGACGGCGAAGTCGGTCGGGGTATTGTCGGCGCGCAG
>JAFIFY010000110.1 GCA_020831765.1 Phycisphaeraceae bacterium
GTCGCGTGGTTCGGGCCGATTTCGGAGGGCCCGAGCGTGTGCTTTTGGTGCTGGCCCGCGACGGGCAGTATCAGCCCAACCTGCCTTGGGATCCCTGAACCGTTTCTTTTTGAATCTGGCCAGCTTTATCTTGACAAAGGCGAAATCGGGTGACATACTCAAGTTACATAGCTTGGAGATGGTTTTCGGGCTGAAGAGCTGATTCCAGCGTGCCAGTGGGGAGGCTTCGAACGGAGAACGGGATCGGACCGCGCGCTGATTCGCGGGGCGGACAGATGTTTTAGTTGCCCCCTCACCCCCCAAGCCCGTGAACCCGGCCGGCCTGGAATCAGATTTACCATCAGTTTCGTATCACTTCGATGCGAGGGAGAGAACGCATGTCGGTCAAGCTCAATGGATTAGGTATCGTGGTGCGCGTGGGGGCGGTGTTGGGGCTGGCGTCGATGGCGGCCCACGGCTCGTTCGAGTATGAGGGGGATGGCAACTGGGACATTGGCCCGTTCTACACCAGCCTGGCGGCCCAGGGGTTCGCGGGCTTTGGCGATCCGCCGGACTGGTTCACCTACCACCACGGCTCGCAGTACGCCAGCAACATCGGGCTTCAGCCCGTGACCACCGTGGATGTGACCACCCACTTCGGCGGGGCCATGGTCGAGTCGTTCGGGACGAGCATCCACAACGGGATTTTCTCGGCCCGCAACTTCGTGTCGATGTATATCGAGAACGCCCAGGCCGCCGACGGCTATTACACCGTGGCCGGCCGGGGCAGCCGCACGACCGTCGAGTTTTTCACCGAGCAGGCCGCCCCCGCACGCACGCGGTTCATCTGGCGTGTGACGGGGACCGAGTCGGCACCCGTCGGCGAGGCCACCAGCCGCATCGACTTCCTGGCCGGCCCCTATGCCGACAAGGACTGGGACTACCTGTTCGATCCCGCCAGCGGGGCGATGACGGAGTTCGGGCCCGGCGAGTATGTCTACGACATCGTCGCCCAGCTCCAGACCCCGATCGATCTGTTCTTCTGGAGCAGCGCCTACGCCCAGATCAACAAGGGAGAGGCCGAGCAGGATCAGACCTATCTCCTCTACGCCAACTACGGCTCCACTTACGAGCTGATCCAGATCCAGTTGTTCGACGAGGAAGATAACCTTATCCCCGAGTGGCACATGGTGGACCACGTTCTGGGCAAGACGGTGTTCGACCAGAACGGCGTGATCCCCGAACCGTCGTCGATGGCGCTGCTGCTTCTGGGCACGACCGCCCTGCTGCGCCGCCGTCGATCGTCGCGCGCATGACAAGACACACCGGAACGGGGTGATCCAGTCAGCCATCGGCGCTCGCATCCGGCTCGATGGGCGGTGCATCCCGCGTGGGGGGCGTACGGCGGTCCACGAGGGTGGCCTCGGCGCGGCCGGGTCAATTCCCGCCCGCCAGCCAGTCGCAGGCGTTGGTCCAAAGCTGGGCGTACTGCTGCCAGAAGACGAAGTTGCAGCCCCAGTGCGGTGCCGGGTCGGAGGTGTACGCCAGCGTACGACCCCGGCCGTGGCGTCCGACAGTGATCGCCGGGTCGCCTTCACCCTTCCAAGTGGCGATGACCTGACAGTCCTGGCGCGGATGTACCCGGTTGAATCCAAGCACAGGGGGCATGGTGGCCAGGTCGATGCCGCGAAGCAGTGGATGATCGGGGTCGGCCGGCTCAGCGGTGAAACCCTCGGTGCTTTCGCGCAGGTCTTCCACCTCCAGGCATTCACAGGGCAGGATCCGCCTCAGACCGGTTCGTCCCCATCCGCCCTTGCCCATTTCGCCGTTGAAACTCAGCCAGCCGCCAAGGAACATCATGCCCTTGCCGGATTCGGCCGCCTCCACGGTCAGGCGGACCCGGTCGGGGAAGGTCAGAAGCTGTGTGCCAAAAAGACGGCGGTCGAAAAACTGTGGGTGGAGCTGGAAGTTCTTCGCCTCGACATCCGAGAAGACGATGATGTCGTAGGCTTCCAGCACCTTTTCATATTCCCCGGGCGCCATGTTGTAAAAGTCCCACGTGGGCACGCTGACGATCTGGTGCCTGCCCGAGGATTCCACGGCTTGAACCAGCCATTTGCCGTAGTTGACCAAGTCCAGGCCCTTGGCGGCGTGATTGAAGGAGGTCTCGGCGTAGATGGGCCCCAGTTGAACCGCCCAATCTCCAATGTAGTAGACCTTGGCCATCGTGCTTCCTTTCATGGCGAGGCGCTAGCCCAGCGCCTGGACGAATGCGTTGCTGCTGTCCTCAAGTCCACCCGGCCGCGCCCGCAGCAGCCAGAGGCGTCGGTGCGTGTCGATCGCGGCGTTGAGCCGTTGTTCCCAATCCGAAGGCAGCGATTCACCCGCGCAGGTGGCTCGGCCGCGCTCCGCCCCCAGGGTGATCAGTGCCGCGGCGTGGCGACATTCCTCGTGCAACTGGGGCTGAAGGTTCCCGGGAATCCGGAGCATCAGATCGTGCATTCGATCGAGAATGCTCTGCCACTCACTTGCGGCAAAGTGACTGGCCAGCGGCTCGACGGGGGTCAACCACGGCCGATCCGGACCGCGTTGCGCGACCGGATGCAGGGCGTGGTAGGCGCTGCTGTAGCGAGCGCCGTCGCGTAGCGGGCGTTCGACCTGGCCCAGCTCGTCCAGCCACGGCCCAAGCTCCGGGCAATCGAATGCGTTCAACCCACCGGCCAAGGGATCGTAGACGATTTCCGGCCCGCACCAGAATCGATGCGCGGCCTCAGCGATTCCAGCGAGGCTCGCCGGCCAGATCTGACGATGGCCGCCGTCACCCCAGCAGGTGACCAGCATGCCGCCGACGCCGTACTTGACCCCCGCGCGCACGGCTCGAAGGAGATTGGCGCGTCGCTCATCGGAGCGACCGGCCCATGAACTCCAGCAGCTTGTGCCCGGGCAGATCCAGCGATCGGTGAATCCGGCGGCGATCAGCTTCGACTCCGTGGCATCAAAGTCGTGGGTTGGGCCATAGCCCCAGTCAAGCGCAATCGCCTCGCGATCAAGCTGGTCGGCGGCGCGGGGGTGCTTGAGCAGGATATCGGCCCAGAAGGCCGGCTGGCGATCGTACCGGCGCACCTCCCGCATGATGCGGCCGAGAAACCGCCCATAGACTTCGCTGTAGCCATGTCGCTCGACCAGGTGCCGGGAACGGCCCTTGCCAATATCCCATGTTTCGTCACCGCCGATATTGAAGATCGGCGCATCAATCGCCTGACAGAGCTGGCCGACGAGATCACGGATGAACTCCATCGCCTCGGGGACGGCCGGAGCCAACGCCCTGCACCCACAGCGGTGATGATGGCCGGGATCGCCGGGCTGTTCGGCCAGGGGCTCATACCGTGGGTGGCGGAACCAGCGCTCGAGGTGCCCGAAGCAATTCTGATTGGGCACCAGCGTGATTCCGAGGGCGGTGGCTTCCCGTGACAACTGTGCCAGCTCATCCAGACCGATCGCGCTGGCCGGCTCCGTCACCTGCTCATGGCCGCGATAGGCAATGGCATGTTCGCTGTAGAGCTGAAGGTGGTTCATCTTCCAGCCCGCCATCCGCGCCAGCAGGCGGCGCAGTTCATCCATCGTCGGCACACGGTCACGTGAGATGTCGAGCATGAGCCCCCGAACGGCGAATGCGGGCACATCCTCGATTTCGCCGCATGGAACCGATCCCTGCCGGCGAAGCTGCGCCAGTGTTGCATGGGCGTGGCGGAGGCCGGCGTCGTCAGCATGGTCGATCGCGATGGCATCGGGCCTGATGCGCAGGCGGTAGCCCTGCGCATCCATCCGCGCATCCACGGTCGATGAGCAGGGCGCATCGGGGCGACAGTGACCGTCGTCCCATCGAATCCGGCGCGGAGCGGGCAACAGCAGGGGCTTATTCACAGGCCGTTTCCTCGTGTCTGGTCGGTTCGCTGTTGTGGCTCATCCGGCGGGGTCCATCGGACAAACCCTTCGATCGCTTCATACTCGGCCAACCCAAGCTGGTCGTAAAGTTGCGCGGTCGCTCGATTACGATCCTCGGCACGCTGCCAGAACTCACGCGGATCCGGTCCGGGGAACAGCGCACGGTCCTTCTGCGACTGGTGGCGGAAGATCGCGTTCCGCTTTCGCTGTAATTCCTGAGGGCCCAGCGGCACCGCCATGTCGATCTGCTCCGGAGCCCATTCCTGCCATGCCCCGCGGTAGAGCCAGACCTCGGTGTCGGCGAACCATGCCTCCCCGCGCGTCCGGTCCAGCGCGGTCATGATCGCGGCGAGGCAGACACGGTGTGTGCCATGGGGGTCGGTCAGGTCGCCCGCCGCGTAAATCTGGTGGGGACGGATATGATCGAGAAGTTGGACGATGATGCGGATGTCCTCCTCGGAAATCGGTTTCTTACGGACGCGACCGGTCTCGTAGAAGGGCATATCCATGAAGTGCAGATTCTCCATCGGGATGCCGCAGTACCGCCCGGCAGCGCGGGCTTCACCTCGTCGAATCAGCGATTTGAGACGCTGCACCCGATCGCTGTCCACCTGGCCCGGTTGCTTATTGCGCAGGAACTGTTCAACGTGATGGTCGATCCGATCGGTGATCCGCCGATCGACGCCGAAGACGCGGTTGAAGTCGGCGGCGAAGTCGGCGAAGCGAAGCGCATCATGATCAAAGACCGCGATGTTGCCGCTGGTCTGATAGGCGACATGGACCTCGTGGCCGTGCTCGACCAGGCGGATGAGGGTGCCGCCCATGCTGATCACATCATCGTCGGGATGGGGGCTGAAGACGAGCACACGCTTGGGGAACAGCCGGTCTCGCGGTCGCACCACATCACCGGGCCGGCGCGCCGCGTCGGGTTTGCCGCCCGGCCAGCCGGAGATCGACGCCTGAAGCTCGCGGAACACCGCCACGTTGATCTCTTCACAACCATGATGCGCCGCCAGCAGATCCTGCATCCCGTGTTCGTTGTAGTCATTGTCGGTGAGCTTGAGGATTGGCCTGCCGACGGTGCGCGCAAGCCAGATGACGGCCTTGCGGATGGTCTGATCGGTCCATTCCACCGGGCCGAGCGTCCACGGGCACCTGCGGCGCGTCAGTTCAGAGGCGGCCGCCGCATCGAGCAGGATTCGGGCGTTGGGGTGCTCCTGGAGGAAGCTGGCGGCGACGGCCGCGCTGACAGGGCCCTCGACGGCCTGGGCGATGATCTGCGCCTTGTGCTCACCGAATGCCAGCAGCAGCACCTCCCGGGCATCCATGATGGATCCGACACCCATGGTCAGGGCGCGGCGGGGCACATGCTCCTGGCCAAAGAAATCGCTGGCCGCATCGGCGCGGGTAATGCGGTCGAGCGTGATCAGGCGTGTCCGGCTGCTCCGTGATGAGCCGGGCTCGTTGAAGCCGATGTGCCCCGTTCGGCCGATGCCCAGAATCTGGATATCGATACCGCCGGCATCGGCGATCGCCTGCTCATAGTCGCGGCAGTAGTCGGCCACATGGTCGGCGGCGATGGTGCCATCGGGGATGTGGATGTTGCCGGGCGCGATATCAATGGCATCGAAGAAGCACTCGTGCATGAAGCGGCGGTAGCTCTGCAGCGCATCCGGTGCCATCGGGTAGTATTCGTCGAGATTGAACGTGACCACCTCTTGAAAGCTTACTTCGCCCGCGCGGTGAAGCCGGATCAATTCCTCATACAGGCCAAGCGACGTCGAGCCCGTGGCCAACCCCAGAACCGTCCGCTTCCCGTCGGCGGTATTGCCGGCGATTCGCCTGGCGATCCGATGGGCCGCTTGGAAGACGGCGGCCCGGTCGTCAGGGAAAATCTCGACCGGCACACGTTCAACTTCCGGCAGGTGCGTATCCATGCTCGCAGCTTAAAGCGGCGCTGGTGACAAGTAAATGACCATGATGCGCGAATAGTTGACCGATATAATCACCCTCATGCCCGGACGGGCCTTCAGCGATTGGAGCGTGTGATGGTTGAGCAAGGGGCCATGGTCGGGGTCACAGGGCGGGACACAGCGATTGATGAACTGATGGCGCTTGGGCGCACATTGCCGCGGCCCACCAACTACTACGCCGGGTGCGCCAACCTCGTCGAGGCGCTGCCCCGTGAGTTGTTGGCGTTCTACGAAACACGCGATCTCTCGGCCGATCAGATATGGTCGCATCATCGCTTTGCGCTGGTGGTGTGTCTCTCGGGGCCGGGGACGCTGATCGCCGACGGCAACATGCATCCCCTGCGCCCCGGCGAAGCGGTGCTCTTGTTCCCGTTTCAGAGTCATCACTATGCCCGATTCAGCGGCGACCGGATTTGCTGGCTGTTTGTCACTTTCGAGCTGGATGACGAGGTGGGCGTCGCGGCGCTGCGCGGCAAGCGGTGCAGGCTGGATGACCAACAGCTCAGGGTGCTGCGACGGGTGCTGCGAGGATTTGAGGCGTTCATGGAGCGGCGACATGGATCAGCCAGTGAGGCACTGGACTGTGGCGCTTGGATGGCCTTGCTGTTGCGGTGCCTTCTGGCGGGTCCGCAGCAGTCGGCCTTCGACAGGGACCTGGACATGCGCCGACTGCGGGATGTACTGCGACACATCCACCAGAACCTCGCCAGACATGTGACCTTCTCCGAGTTGGCCCGACGTGCTCGGATTTCCCTCAGCCACCCGCACCGGCTGTTCGCTCGCCGCATGGGTACGACACTCGGTGCCTACATCCGGCAGGCGCGGATCGATAAGGCTTCGGGCCTGCTGCATCGCACCGATCTGACCATCGCCGAAGTCGGCGCTTTGTGCGGCTTTGGCTCACCCTATGTCTTCAGCCGCACGTTTCGGAAGGCGATCGGCGTTTCGCCTCGTGCCTATCGCAAGGCGAATCAAGCCGCCAATGGGCCACACTCGCCAAGCGATGAGGCCCAGCATCGTCAGCGCGGGAGTCACTGATGCCTTTGCGATTCCAGCGCCTATCGCACGGCATGCCCAAGTGCGAGCAAAGCACAGCTCTCATCTGGTAGGCCTGAAAACGATGCGATGGATTGTTCCTGCCTTAGCTGGCTCCAACCTTCCTGGCACAATGCGAAGTGGACAGCAGAGACCCGACTCCTCCGCGATACCTCGTTGCCGCTGTCCTGGAACGCCCAGTTGGACAGCGCATCACTTCACGGGTGCGGCGTGATCGCCAGAATGGTGATCTGTTTCTTGTCCGGGCCGTAACACCAGAACAGTCGATAGGCGCCCGGTGTGCGGTTCTGCACATAAGCCTCAAAGACCTTGGCCCCTTTCTCGTAGGGGTGTTCCAGCGAGTGGTATTGGTGTGTGCTGAGGCCGGGATGATGTGGGTTGGCCAGCAGGTGCGTGATGCACTTATGCACCTGCTTGAACAGCCCCTCGGCTTTGGTGGACTTGCGGCGTTTTGATTTGCGGCGCGACGCCAGCGCGGCCTCGGCCGCGGCCTTCAGGCGCGCGTATGTCGCCGCCGCTTCCTCCGTCCAGATCGCTTCAAACTTCAATCCGCATCCTCGATCCGGTCGGCCAGCTTCTTATCGGAGTCCAGGTCCGGCCCCTTGGCGAACCGGCGCTGTCTGGCCTGCTGGAGCCCCCGACCGACCGCCTCGCGCGCCTTGGGGTTCTCATATAGCCAGGCCTCACGCTCGGGGATGATGCGGGCGAGCGTGATGCGGACCTCGCTGTCGTCCACTTCCTGCACAATCACGGTGCGATTGGCGAATCGATCACCCAGTGTGATGCGGCCCTTACTGTCAGCGGTTCGCGTCTGCATGGCGGGATTCCTCATTGATGATATTACCCATCGGGCCTTGGGTGGGCAAGTGGAGATTTCCTACTAATCGACCACTCGGCAGGCGGACTTGTGCGGCGACGGCCAACCCGGCGCTGAAAACTTCCCCGATCGCGGCCGGTGAGAAGGGGCAACGGCCGGTCAACCCCAGCGGCGTCCACGCTTGGGCAGTGCGTTGAATCATGATGTCCATGACGACCTGGGGCTGATGTCTGTCCGGATGTACAAGCAGTGGCTGCGGGGGCGGCTGGGGGAAGGCAGCCTGGTCCGGTCGGTCGGCTCGGCTGGGTGGGTTGATGGTGTGCCGGGTTCATCGCGCCATGCCCAATGTCGGCCCTGCCCGGAAGGATTGCGGAGGCTGATCGACGCAGCGCCTGGATCGGTGCCGGAATCGCGGATCGCGCCCAGGTGGTTCTGCGCGGCAATTACACGGTGATGGCCCGTGATTCGGCGATCGGTGCTGATCGCCCGGCCTGTGGAGTGATTGTCGTTGTCCGACGCGATCAACCAGTCTGAATCCGCGCCCGTATCGCCGGTCGGGATTGATGTGGGTGATACCGGCGACGCGGCCGATCCCGGTGGAGTTGCCGCGCAATCGGAGTCCGATCTGATCGAGCCTGAGGCGATTGTCAGTGCCTGCAAGCGTTGGCTGGCGTTGGGGGTTGATCCTTACATCATCCGGCGTCGGTTGACCAAAAAGTTCGGTGAGCCGGTCGGGCAGCAGGCTGAGCGGTGGACCGGCCGCGCACGTGAAGAGATGATCGCGAAGCTGGATGTGCCGCGCCAGGAGCGCATTGCCGAGGCGATCTGGTTCTACCAGTACATCATCAGCCATCCCAAAAGCACCATCGCCCAGAGACTGCGAGCCCGCACACGAATCGATCAACTCAACGGCAATATCCCCACACGCCCATCCGCC